>CAZDYA010000266.1:0-2503 GCA_964509515.1 uncultured Spirochaeta sp. | reverse complement strand
CACGTTAGCTATTTCAAGCATTGGTTTCCTTCCTCGCCCTAATAGTGGTTTACTAGATATAAAAAACGGTTATACCCGGCAGACATACACCCGACGGATATAACCGCTGCGCGCCCGGCAAGCGGGCACACAGGCAATATTATTGTACGTCCTTGTAAGAGATGAAATCAGAAACAGGCAGCATTTCGCCGTCCTGAACACCGATAACATACATACTTCCCTTACCAAGGCGGCAGGTTACGTCACTAGGATCATAAGCTTTGTATCCTACGTCAGTTACCAGTTCGCCAGTCCAGCCACCCATGCTTTCAAGTGCAGCAACAAGTGCTTCACGAGTAAGTTCTGGACCTACACGGCGAGCAGCTTCAGTAAAGAGCTCAGCAGCGATCATACCAGCAACTGCGAAAGCATTAGGAATAGCGCCTTCTTCGCCGGTGTAATCTGCATACCATGTCCATGGCTCGTAGCTAGGATCAGTAAGATCAGCAAATACCCATGCCATGCTCATGAAACCTTCCATCTTGTCAGCACCAACACGTGCAACAATTGAAGGATCAGCGTTAGCATAAGAAGCAAGGAAAGAAGCTTCCAAACCAAAGTCGTTGGCCTGAGTCATGAAACCTTCAGTCTGAGGAGAGAATGTCAAAAGCATTACGCCTTCAACGTTAGCAGCCTGCAGACGGCGGATTGCAGCAGAGAAATCACTGGCAGTTGGGTCAACAGAAATGGCTTCAACCATTTCTACACCATCATAGCTTGCAATAGTGTTTTTTGCTGACTCATAAGCATCTTTTCCATCATCAGCGTTTCGGTAAACCATGGCCAGACGGGTGTAACCCAGTTCTTCAACCATGTATTGAACCATGATGTTACCTTCCAGCAGGTAGTTAGGCTGGAAAGGGAATACATATTTTTTTGGTGGAACTGCAAGCTTGGTAGCACCACTACCCTGGTATACGAAAGGTACACCGCGAGCTTCCAGGTAATCCATTACAGCCAGAACACAAGGTGTTCCAAGGCTACCAACCATTGCGAAAACACCATCACGCTCGATCAAACGTCGAGTCAAAAAGTTGGTGTTTGCAGGGTTGAACTGGTCATCAGCAACTGACAAGTTGATCTGACGTCCATGAATACCACCAGTCTTGTTTACGTGTGCAAAGTATGCCTGCATACCTTCAGCATACGGCCCCCCGATACCGGCAACTGGACCGGACAAAGCGATAGTGGTTCCCAATTTGATTTCGGTTTCTGTTACACCAACAGAACCGCCTTCCTGCTGACCTTCGCCGAATACCGGCATCAACAGGACAAGTGAGATAACCACGCACATGAGCAATACTCGTTTTGTTCTCATGTTATCCTCCCTAACATTTTTTGGCTTACGCCTTATTTAGTGACGGCTCCGGAACCTTGGGTAACACCCTGGGTTTTTTCCGGATTTAATCCGTCAAAAGCTCAAATACAATAGGCAATTGTAGCATGGAATAACCAAGCCCGCTACATCCTAAAAACGTTTCCGCAAACAGCAAATCCTGCTCCAGACGCAATGGTCAGAACAAGATCGCCCTTGGCGATACGCCCCTCCTCGCGGGCAACATGCAGCGCCATCGGCACACAGCCGGAGCCAGTGTAACCATAGCGGTCCATGATCTTTACCGCCTTTTCTTTTGGCAAACCAAGTTCATCCATAACCTTGTCGATAACAGATGAATTTATCTGCGTAAATACAAATTCTTTTATATCTTTAATATCAACACCGGCTTTCTCGCAAAGCCTCTGAGCCAATGGCGGCCACAGCTTTACGTTGCGGTCGCCAGGCAAGGGTTTAACGAGCTCAAGGCCATAATTGCCTTGAGCCAGCACTTCGCTGGTTACCGGTCGGCGGGTGCCACCGGCATAAACACCGATGTAATCCCACTGAGTACCGTCAGCCACATGCTGACCAGCCAGATAACCTGATGGATCATTATCTTCAACGCGTTCCAGCACAACAGCACCAGCACCGTCAGCAAAGATTGAATAACCGAAGCTATCGCCTTCACGAACATAGCGCGGCATGTTGTAACAGCCGATTACAACCGCATATTTCAGGGTATCATCGGCTGCTACCATTGCACTGGCAGCATTCAGAGCGGTGGTAAAGCCGGCACAACTGGCCGACATATCAAAAGCAGCGTTAAAACGCTGCTCACCTTGAATGCGCCCCTGCACCATAATGGCGGTAGCAGGGGTTACAAATTCCGGGGTATCGGTACCGACCACAAACAGATTTACATCATTAGGGTCGATACCGGCGTTCGCAATAGCCGCTTCGGCTGCCTTGGTCGAAAAATCAAGAGTGGTTTCATCTATATTTCGCAGGTGCGCAATATGACGGGCCTTGATCCCGATTTTTCCCTCTATCTTTTCCGCGTCAAACTCAACACCTGCAAGTTTCATCAATTCAGCATTATCAATAGGTGCGCCTGGAGCATACATTCCAGAACCGATTATTTTGGCC
>CAZDYA010000265.1:0-2530 GCA_964509515.1 uncultured Spirochaeta sp. | reverse complement strand
ATATTGGAGGCTGTGGAATTATTCTTATCAAGTCCGAGCTGGAGTATCGCAGTGAGCTATTTCATGGTGACCGGATAGAGGTTATGTGCCGGGTGCCAGAGCTTAAGAACACGAGCTTTGTGATGGAATACGCCGTCATAAAAGAAGATGGAAGCAATGCCCTGAATGCCAAAACGGTGTTGGTTGCCTTTGATTATGTGAACAGGAAGGTTACCAGGGTTCCCGAGGTGTTTCGGCAGAAGGTCCTGGGCTTCGAGGAAAAATAAATTTACGGTTAATTTTGTCATAAAAATTTGACGGATTGAAAAATGTAATTTATGATAGATTTTATATAGATATTTATTACTCGATAAAAATATCTTTATTCCCTTGGTATGACCGGCGAATTAATCGCCGCATTTATATATCGCTGAACAAAAAATGGCTGCTTTTGTTCAGCATTAGGGGGAATAATGAGTACACAGTCCTTGGTTCATGATCAGAAAATCGATCTGGCACCGTTGAACGAATACCTTAATGGCAAAACGGGTATTCCTGGAGCGTTGATCCCAGCGCTTCAGTTCGCACAGGATACATACGGCTATCTACCGGAGCCGGTATTGCGGCATATTAGTCGAAAGTTACAGCTTCCGTATAGCGAAGTAACCGGTGTAGTCGGGTTTTATTCCTATTTTTCTACAGTCCCCAAGGGTGATCACACTATCCGCGTTTGTCTTGGAACGGCCTGTTATGTCCGCGGCGGCAGGGCAGTTCAGGATGCTTTTGAACGTGAACTAAAGATAAAAGATGGTGAAACTACCGAAGACCGTTGCTTTTCCTTGCATACTGGCCGCTGCTTTGGGGCTTGCGGTTTAGCCCCTGTTGTTATGGTTGATGATGATACCCTTCAGCGGGTGTCGCCGGCACAGGTCTCTCAGATCTGTAACAGCTATCGTGACGGTTCAACGGAGGGTGAAAATGAGTAAGCACTCCAAGCTCGACGGGTTAAACAACTGGTATGATTATTTGTCTGGGGCCAAGGATATGGAACAGGTCCATTTACCGGCCATCAGGGTATGTTGCGGTGGTGGCTGCATGGCGTCTGGTGCCGCCAAGGTTTTTGAGACCTTGAAGGCCGAAGCCAAGGCACGAGCCTTGCCGGTCAGGATTGTCCGTACTGGCTGTCTAGGCCCCTGCGCCAAGGGACCGGTAGTCAGCTTTGACGGTGGCAAGGCTGTGAAGGGTCAGAAAACCAGTACGGCCGGTAATCAGTCGGCACAGGTCTTTTATGGTTTGAATGTAGAGCGGGCCAAGGAGCTGATAGCAGAGTGGGATGTCAACGAGGCAGAGCCCATCAGCCGCAGTCATCATCTGCGCTGGGATGATGCGCAGTCTTTTTATGAAAATCAGCGTAAGGTTGCCCTGCGCTCCTGTGGAATTGTTGATCCTGAAAGAATTGAGTCGGCGGTGGCCAACGGTGCATACGCAGCGCTAATCAAGCTGCTTTTTGAATGGAATGCTGAAGCTGGTGGTGATCGTGTTTTACAGGAGCTGGAGGCTTCGGGGTTGCGTGGCCGTGGTGGGGCGGGTTTCCCCACCCATTTCAAGTGGCGGGCGGCTCGGGAACAGGCAGCCAAGCCCAAATACGTGGTTTGTAATGCCGACGAAGGCGACCCAGGGGCCTTTATGGATCGCAGTATCATCGAGGGAGCTCCGCATGATTTGATCGAGGGGATGCTTTTGGCTGGCATAACTACCGGGGCCGAACAGGGCTATGTTTATGTGCGCGCCGAATACCCTCTGGCCGTTGAACGCCTGGAGAGGGCGATAGGGCAGGCCCTGGCCCTGGGACTTTTGGGGCAAAATATTCTTGGAACAGGGATCAACTTTGAGCTAGAGATTCGCAAGGGTTCAGGAGCCTTTGTCTGTGGCGAAGAAACGGCGTTAATGCATTCGATAGAAGGCAAGCGGGGCGAACCACGTCCGCGTCCGCCCTTTCCAGCCGAGAAGGGTCTTTGGGGCTGTCCGAGTCTGCTAAACAACGTTGAAACCTATGCATCGGTGGCCTGCATTGTTGGAATGGGAGCCAAGGAATACCTGCAGTTTGTACATGGTCCTGCCGGCCCTGAAGGTGGCAGTTCAGGCACCAAGGTGTTTGCTCTGGCCGGTGCAATTCAGAATGCCGGGTTGGTTGAAGTCCCCATCGGTATGACCCTGGGTGAGCTGATCTATGATATTGGAGGTGGGATCCCTGGAGGCAAGGAATTCAAGGCTGCCCAGATAGGCGGGCCTTCGGGCGGATGTATCCCGAAACAGCATTTGAATGTCCGGCTAGACTATGAAAGCCTGAATGAGCTGGGAGCGATAATGGGCTCGGGTGGTCTGATTGTCATGGACGAAGAGACCTGCATGGTAGATGTGGCACGATTTTTCCTTGAGTTTGTTCAGGAAGAATCCTGCGGAAAATGTGCACCTTGCCGGGTTGGCACCAAGCGCATGCTCGAGATTCTGGAACGAATTTGCGACGGCAAAGGCGTCTATGAGGATATTG
>CAZDYA010000264.1:0-2547 GCA_964509515.1 uncultured Spirochaeta sp. | reverse complement strand
AGCCTGCCGGTCAGTAATTCGAAACGCTGCTCATCTGCTAGCAGTCGGCAAAAAATAATCGCCTGCTTCCTTTTTGATGCCTGAAAAGAGGAAAGCCTGCGGCGCAGCTTTCGCTGAATATGCTTCTTTTGGATTATCAGTTGAATAGTTGAGTTCAAGGCTGATGGAAGTTCGGAATTATTGCTCATTGCAAGCAGCCCGGAAAAGACAGCTTTAAGCGATGTAAAAGGCTTTCTTCTTAGTTGTTTTTCATCGGCAGCAACCTCTATGGCGTTGCGAACCTTCGCCTCGGCCTTTTCGGCTTGTCTGGCTTGGCGGCTACGCCAAAGCCTGAATACCGGCAACAAAAATAGTAGCAGGGCGTCCAACAAAAGGACAGTGATTAGCAATTGCATTACCAGGCCTCGCAGGCCAAATGTTGAATCAATCCCAGTAGCTCGTTGTATTCAATTGGACGCTTCAAAAAATGATACATTTTAAGGTAGTGAGCAGAGGCTATTGTGGTTGAGTTTTTATGGTGACCGTTAAGTAGCCATGGGATAACCGCTGTTGTGGTATCCAGTAAACAGAGTTCCCGCAAGCGAAAGACATTGCTGCCTTGTAGAAAGACATCGGCAACAATTGCCTGGGGATGGAAATCATTGATGACCTCCATGGCATTAATCCCGCTGTTAATCACCTGGCACAAGCAGCCGTTGTTGCTTAAATGACGGCTAATAAGATTGGAAAACAGTGGATCAGCATCCATAATCAGAACCCGCAAAGATGCTTTTTCGCGAACGGGTGGTGTATCATCTTCGCATAGCATATTGCTACCGAGGGATCTTGCGTGCCAAAGACGGCTGGAAGCCTGCTTGAAAGCAATCTGCGGATTGGCAGATACGTCCTCTATCCTGCTTATTGACATGCTGCAATCCAGAGGAAAGGATTGAGAGCCGGCAAGTATGGTTTTTTCCCTGATATTGTCCGCAATCATACGTAGTTTTAACGAAGGCGAAGGCAGCAAGACCGCAAGCCAGGGGGAATCAAGCATAAAAACAAAACCTTGAGCACCAGTTTCTTCCCGCAGAATTGCCATGAATTCCATGATAGTCCTTTTGGCTTCCTGTAAACCATATTCCTGTAAAATACGCTGGTAGGAATTTAGCCAGGTAAACATAATGGACCCCGATCCAGGATATTCATGACAGAAAGATGGCAGCAGCATCTCCAGCAAGTCATAAGTGCCACAGCCGGATTGTTCATCGTGTAGAATCTGGGCTTGCAGGCGGACAGTGTACTCGGCGCCTGCTTGCTGATGACTAGCTTGAGTTGAGCTACTGGCTACTTTCATGGCTTCGCGCAGGTTGGAATATACCGGGACAAGCTGCGGCAGCTGTATTTCATCGAAGTATTTTTTTAACATTGAATTATCGGCCGCAACCAGTACGGCATGGCCATAATCACGGCATAGTTTTATAGCCGCAACAACGGCCTGCAAGCCGCCTAGTTCCATGTAGGCGGTTTCGGCAAAGTGCAGGATCATCGGCGGTTTGGCGGCGGCAATGGTGCCAGTTTCGTCAAGGTCATTGGATCCTATCAGTTCTTTTTGCACCTGGATAAGCATTTTTTGCGCAGCGCTTTGCGGAATCTGGATTTGATTATATGTAACGATGATTGTTTGGCTTTCCTGCATATCTTCCATAATCATGATCCAAGACGGCCTGTCAGCATGGTATTGATTCTGGTCGATCGCCCCGTTGCGGGAAAATCCTGATTATAAAGTAATAGCACAGCCCAGTTGGCCCCCAGATTGAAGCCAGGCCCAATGGCAAGGGAAGCAAAAAGTTCGGGTTGATCTCCTGCCGGGAAAAGGCGGATGCCGGCTCCAGCTGATGCCTGAAAAAAGAAAGTGTTGTTAACCATTTGCCGCGTCCATGTGCTTAGCGATAGCTGCCACTGTTGCAGACCGGCATCATTGATTGATTCATAATCCACATAGCCCCGAAGGTTATACTGCTGCCAGCTGTTTGGGTAGAAGGTCGCACCTCCCATCCCCTGCCAAAACCAGTCCGTCTGCCCCTCCTGCGGCTGGCTTGATAGTCCGCCTTTTACCGAGCCGGTCAGATAATAGCGATCCTTTTCCATAAAAAGATCCATATAAGCCCTGTGGTGCCAGGCCGCTTGGGAATCAATCCCAAGACTGTAGCGGGCTTCAGAGTAGAATGGTCCTCCCCATACCCAGACCGCGCCGGCTTCGGCACGGACAAGGTGCCAGGTATCGCGATGGCTGCTTTCGACGGCAACCAGCGTTTTCCAGTCAGCCGTTGGCAGGTAGATGAATCCGCGAAAATCAAGAAATGGCTGCGAAAAGATAGTGCCTGTTTCAGGGAAAATATTAGGATACCACTCACTATTTATTCCCAAGTCGATGTTCTCGGCGGGTAGTACAAGCGCCAGCCCGCAAAAAAGCAACACGGCAAAAAACGCCTTGCGGATTTTGAAGAAGCTCATCATGATCAAAGTATAGCATGAAAACATGGTTTTGCATTATAGTGATGGTATGAG
>CAZDYA010000263.1:0-2557 GCA_964509515.1 uncultured Spirochaeta sp. | reverse complement strand
GTAATATCCATTGTTACAATATCAACGTTCGGATGCAATTCCTTGTACTTCTCCACCCCTTCAGCACCATCACTGGCGGTTCCGACAACTTCAAAACCAGCGCTGGTCAGAATCTGACTCAGCTGCTTGCCAGTAAACATGGAATCGTCCACCACAAGCACACGATATGGTGAGCCGTCCGGCTTCAAGCCCTCTGGTTCTTTATCGTTGATCGTGGGAAAATCGGATTTTGTCTTCATGCTCATTTCTCCTGTTGGTATTATACAAATATAATAGCACGGGGGCAAGCCAACGACTTGCCCCCGTGGAGGATGAGGGAGGAATTAAGGAGAACGGATCGCCCAATTCAACCAGAACCAATTACTTATCATTTTTAACTATCTTTTTACCCGCATTTCACTGTGTCATTGCACAGTCAATCAATACACAAGCTATATTGCATAAGTCGTGCCAAGCAGCATAAAAGCTTAAAAATTTTATCAAAAAAATATATATTTGCAGGGTAACAAATTATAAATAGTAAAAAATTGCAAGCCATCAATCAATGGGTAATGCCCATAAAAATGGTTATGCATAATGCATAACCATCGAGCCCCTATGCATAATGCATAGGGCTTCAACAGTAATGCCTAAAAAAACAGATGGTTATGAATCAGGTCTTTCGCCGGCTCAATGTTGATTGCGAAATACCCAGCAGCTCCGCAGCGCGTGACTGATTGCCATCACTGATCTGCATTGCCTGTCGGATAAAAAATTCCTCTACTTCCTGCAAGGTTGGAAAGCGGCCGGTGTAGCTGATTGCGACTCCCCCATTACCTATCACCGCCGAGACCCCTTCGCCAGCAGGCGAAATCCCGACTGTATATACCCTGACAGGCTCAATAGCCAGTTGGGCGCCAAATGACTGGCTGACGGCATCAAAGATCATTGACTGCAGCTCCCGGATATTTCCGGGAAAATCATATTTTTCCAGAAGCCTATAAACCTCTTTGGGAACATTCATCCTGGCCCTGCCTAGCTCGGCACAGGCCTGGCTAACAAAGAATTCCACCAGATGCGGTACATCCTCGGAACGCTCCCTAAGAGCCGGCAGGCGCACAGTATGCGCCATCAAGCGGTAATATAGGTCCTTGCGGAATATGCCGCGCTCCATCTTTTCGGTCAAATTGGCGTTGGTAGCGGCCACCACCTTGACGCGCGCGGTCTTGGGGGTATCTGAACCCAGTGGATAAAACTCGGATTCCTGCAAGAGGCGCAGCAGCTTGACCTGGGCAGGCATGGGCAAATCACCAATCTCGTCCAGAAAAAGCGTTCCGTTGGCGGCCTGTTCGACCAGCCCCTTGCGATCACCCACTGCTCCTGTATATGCACCCTTAACATGTCCGAAAAGCGCATCAGAAAACATGGTGTCATCCAGTCCGCTGACATTTACCGGAATAAACTCTCCGCTGCGTCCGCTTATTGTGTGCAGAACACGCGCAATCAACTCCTTGCCGGTACCGCTCTCGCCCAAAACCAGCACCGGTTTCGGACTGGGAGCAACCGCCTCGATATAGGCAAAAATCTGCCGCATTTGATGATTCACGGTGATGATTTCCGAGAAGGCCTCAGGATTGCGAATTTCAAGGGCCCGGAGGGAACTGCTTAGCATGCGGATTTCATGCTGCAAGTCGCGCATCTTCAAGCCCTGCTTGATGCTGGCCAGCAAACGGGCCTCGGCCACCGGCTTGGTAATAAAATCAGACGCCCCATGGCGCATGCATTCAACCGCCACCTGGATGCTATCATCACTGGTGACTACGACCGTGGGTATTTCGGGAAACTGCAAGCTAACCTGGGCCAATACCTCCTGACCGGAAACATGCGGCATGTTCAAGTCAAGGACAATCATATCAATATTATGTTCCACCAGTATCGGCAGCACCGTCCTTGAGTCACTGCAAATAACGCAATCAGCCAAACCGCTGGCATTGATCTGCACGGAATAAAGATCAGCACTGACCGGATCGTCTTCTATGATAAGCACTACAGCTTTTTTATTCATTTTAGCCCCGTCATTTTGATGATTTGCTTGCTATCATACACAGTGTAATGGATTTCTGTTATTTTACAACTATGCAAAATGCACAATCCACCCAATCCGGCCGAATCCGCTGGCTCAAGACCGGCGGCAATACCGGCAATTCAGACTTGCTGGTCTACTGGATGCAAGCCTCCTTGCGCAGCAAGGATAATCCGGCGCTGGAATACGCTATTGAACTGGCCAGATCCCGCTCGCTGGGGATGTTTGTGATCTTTGTGCTAATGCCCGATTATCCTGGCAGCCAGCAGCGCCATTACCATTTTTTATGCCAGGGCCTAAAGGAAACCGCGCAGGCCATGAAGAAGCGGGGGGTGCCGTTCTTCCTGCTAGCTGGCAACCCTTTGGAACTTGCCCTGACCTGCTCACAGCAAGCTGCTGTCATGGTCTGCGACCGCGGCTACCTGCGTCATCAACGGCAATGGTATTCGCGTCTGCAAGCCGAAAGTGCTTGTCCGCTTGTTCAGATAGAGGCCA
>CAZDYA010000262.1:0-2559 GCA_964509515.1 uncultured Spirochaeta sp. | reverse complement strand
GACTACAGCCGATCTGGCTTGATAGGCAGGCGGTCATGCGGCCGTCGCTGTTTGGGATAAGTACCCCCTCGACATAGTGACCATCATGGCTTTTAAATAACAGCTTCTGGGTACCGTCCTGGCTAACGTCAGTTCGAACCACCTGTAGACCGCGAAAGACAAAATCGGAACACAGGCTTTCGCGCAAGCGGGAGGGCAGGGTGTGCATGCTGTTAAAATCGCGGGCATCCTTTACATAAAGCCATTGCCAAAGCTGGCGAAAGCGGAATTCTGGCTCTCCCTGGTTGCGTATGTACTCCTTTAGTTCATCCGGACTTTTGTCCAGGATATCTGATTTGCCAGCTGTTGAGTTTGAAGGATCAATCATTATTTGCTTGAATGTCTGTCTGGTTTTCTGACTGCATGTCTGTCTGCTTGCCGGCCTTGATTTTTCCCAGGCCAACTGCCAGTGCGGCTCCTGCCAGCAGACAAAAAATACCGATCATACCAGCAGCATCCAGAACCAACGGCTCCTTTGGCCAAAGAGTTACAGCCGAGCCAAAAACCAGACCCAGGATGCCAAAATAGGTAACGTGGTGAAATCTTGCCAGCAAAAAGCGAATGAGTTTGCTGAGCGACAGGACGCCGGCAACGCCACCAATAAAAAATATACCTAGTAGAAGAATGTTAAGATCGTTGACCGCGTTTACTATGGTCTTGTACATACCCATTGCCAGTAAGACAAAAGCGCCTGATATTCCTGGTATTATCATGGTGGCAAGGGTGAAGAAGCCGCTAACAAAAAGCTGTATGGCGCTAGCAGGGTCGATCGTGTTAATGATGATATCGCTGCCCGCCGGACGCAAAAAACCCGTGACCGAAACGGCCGCGGCGGCCAGCAGAAAGGCAGCAATGGCTGGGAACCCAGGGCGTATTCGGCCTGAAAGCCTGTATAATACCGGCACGGAACCCAAAACCAGACCAATAAAAAACAAAGTTGCTTGCAGGGAATGGTTTGAAAAAACAAAATCTATCAAGCGGGTAAATAGCAGAATCCCTATCATCGCTCCCAGGGCAATTCTGCTTAATAACATCAAACTGCTGATTCGTTTGCCAGTGGGCGAAAAGAAGTCGGCCAGGGCTTCTATTAATTGTTCGTATATTCCAACCAGGACGGCAATCGTTCCGCCGCTCACCCCGGGGATAACGTTGGCGATGCCGATGGCCAGCCCCTGAAAAATGTTGATAATTGAACCCATCAATCTTTGTCGCATGTGTCCTCCAGTGCTTCGGATAGCATGGGATAACAGCTTTGCAGTGTCAATACATACCCGGGATTCATGCCCATCATTGAGGCCCTGGAATATTTGCATAATCGCCGGCTTTACCGTATTCTGACAAACATGATGAAAGCCGAGTCTGATGGTCTGGCCGCATTGGCCGGACAGGTAATACATTTTGTTGGCATCAAAGGCAGTGGGATGGCCGCACTGGCCGAGCTTATGGTTGCAGCCCAGGCCCAGGTAAGCGGGTCTGATGTGGCAGAAGTCTTCTTTACTGATGCCCTGCTGGCGGCAGCTGGTATCAAGCCTATGGTGGGTTTTTCGCCTGATCATATTCCCGAAGATTGTCAGTTACTGGTGTACTCTGCCGCCTATAGTTGCGATACCAACCCGGAACTTGCAGAAGCTACCCGGCGGGGAATTCGCTGTATAGAATATCCTCAGGCGCTTGGAGAGCTTTCGCGTTTGCAGCCGGCTTTGGCAGTTGCCGGGACACATGGCAAGACAACTACCACGGCGATGCTGGCGGTTATGCTCAGCAAGCTGGACTTGCCGGCGCGCGCCATTTTGGGCAGCACCGTGCCGGCCCTCGGGGGCCACGCCACATATACCAGCAACACTGCTGGTCAAGCCAGGGTGATGGTAGCTGAAACCTGTGAGTATCGCCGGCATTTTTTACACTACTCTCCGGATTTTATCATTTTAACCAATGTCGAAGCCGATCATCTGGATTATTTTCGTGATGAAGAAGATGTTCAGTCGGCTTTTGTTGAATTTTGTCGCCGGTTGCCGCCGCAGGGGGTATTGATATATTGCCGCGACGATATCGGAGCCTGTCGGGTAGCTGCTATGCTTGAACGACCCGATGTAAGCTTGATTTCTTACGGCTTTTCGTCAGATGCCGATGTCGTGGCGCTGCCGAAAGCGGCACGCCCGGGGGAGTTTACCCTGCATTGTGCTTCGTCCGGACATGCAGGGCTTGCAAGCCTGGATGGCAGGGAATTTCGTATCAAGGTCCCCGGGCGGCATAACATGAGTAACGCCACCGCCGTGTTGATCGCCATGCAGGTGTTGCAACCGGTATTGGGAGTTGGGCCGGGCGCGGCGGCCGCAAAGGCGGCCGGCGGGCTAGCCGTGTCCGCGGGCAAAGCGGCCGGGGCACAAGTTGCCGGCGAGGCTGCCGGGGCACAAGTTGCCGGCGAGGCTGCCGGGGCGCGAGCTTCCGGCGCGGCGGCAGGCGGGGCGCCAGCCAACCAGGCAGCGCCAGCCAACCAGGCAGCGCCAGCCAACCAGGCAG
>CAZDYA010000261.1:0-2564 GCA_964509515.1 uncultured Spirochaeta sp. | reverse complement strand
TAAGCAAGGTCATCTTGCTGATATTATAATAACAAGGCATAATCCAGGAAAAGATAGCTGCTGCAGGGGATGTAATTGAATTTCCGGATATAACAGAGGCGGTAGCAGCTATCCCTGTTTCTCCACAAGGCTTTAATTTGGGGCCTGGTGCGGGAGTGATTTTACGCTGGCAAGCCGAAGACCAGGCTCCCATGAATTACGAGCTAGGCTGGCTGTCAGAACTGGTTATTGCAATGCAGCAAGATGGAATGAACGTTAGAAGAATCAACATTGAGCGAATTCATGCCAGCGGCTACTCGGGCAGTGGTGGGCGGCCGTTTTTGTTGGACAAGCAGACTGTCCTGCGGGCCATCAGGAATGGAACCTTGGGTGCATCCAGCTTTAAGCCTGAATATGTAATGGAAATTGATGATTTTTTGCAGGAAGAGTGGCTGCTGGCTTATCCACCGGCGCCAGAATTGCCTGATTGTCTGCCAGGCGGTCTTTTTCTTGTTCAAAACCGGGATGGGCAGCAAGCCTGGCTCAGTGTTGAGCCAGGCCGAGTGGAGTTATTGCTGCATAGTGAGTCGCTGTAGGCTAGCGAACTACGAAGTTAACAAGCTTGTCAGGCACTACGATGAGCTTGACCAAGGTGCTGCCTTCCAGATAACCCTGGATTTTTTCGCTGCCCCTGGCGGCCGCTTCCAGGTCATCCTTGCTGGTACCTGCGGGAAGAACTGCCTTGTCCCTGACCTTTCCGTTTACTTGAAAGACGATTTCTACTTCATTATCCTGGCACAGCTTTTCGTCCCAATTGGGGAAGGGTTCCCAGGCCAAAGTTTCGCCATGGCCAAGTATTTCCCATAATTCTTCGGCTAGATGCGGGGTATATGGAGCCAGAACAAGAACAAAGGGTTCCCAGATGGCGCGATAATGGGTTTCGTGCTTGCTCATTTCATTAACACAGATCATCATCTGCGAAATGGCCGTATTAAAATCCAGGTTTTCGGTATCAATGGCCACTTTCTTGATGGTCTTGTGCAGGGTTCGCAGCAATTCTTCGGGTGGAGTTTGATCGTTTAGCGGCCGCTGCCCCAAGCGCCATACGCGTTCCAGAAAGCGATGAACCCCAATCAAGCCATTGGTATTCCACGGTTTGCTCTGGCGCAGTGGGCCCATGAACATTTCATATACCCGCATGGAGTCTGCTCCGAATTCGCCAACGATATCATCGGGGTTGATAACGTTACCGAGTGATTTTGACATCTTTACGTTACCTTCTCCCAGGATCATGCCCTGGTTAACCAGTCTTGCAAATGGTTCGTCTGTGTTAACAACGCCTATGTCATATAGTACCTTGTGCCAAAAACGGGCGTATAATAAATGCAGAACAGCATGTTCTGCGCCCCCTACATATAGATCTACCGGCATCCAGTATGCAATCTTATCGGGGTCTGCCAGACAATCTTCGTTTTTGGGATCTATGTAGCGCAGGAAGTACCAGCAGCTGCCGGCCCACTGAGGCATGGTATTGGTTTCACGCAGGCCTTTGGCAGTAGGGTTTGCAGGGCAGCCGGTGTGCACCCAATCGTTAACATTGGCGAGTGGTGACTCACCGGTACCTGTTGGCTTGTAGGACTCAACTTCCGGCAGGGTTAGAGGCAGATCCGTCTCGTCTAGTGGGCGAGTTTGGCCGTCCTCGCAGTGGACCAGCGGAATAGGCTCCCCCCAATAGCGTTGTCGGCTGAATATCCAGTCTCTTAATTTATAGTTAACTGCCCGGCTTCCGATCTTCTGGCTTTCCAGCCAGTTAATCATTTGTTTTTTGCATTCTGCTGTAGTAAGGCCGTTGAATTTCTCCGAGTTGATTGCGTAGCCTTCGCCGGTAAAGGCCTCGGTCATGCCTTCCTGGCCGGCGGCCGCAGTCGGCCCCGCGGAGCCCTTACCGCCCGGGCCGGCGCTAGCGTCACCCGCGTCGCCAGCACCAGCCGCACCAGCCGCACCAGCCGCACCAGCCGCACCAGCCGCACCAGCCGCACCAGCCCCGGCGCCACCAGCGCCCTCCGCCGCCACAACCGGAATAATCGGCAGGCTGAACTGGCGGGCGAAGGCAAAGTCCCGGGTGTCGTGCGCCGGAACTGCCATAATGGCACCGGTTCCGTAGCTCAACAGGATGTAGTCGGAAATCCATACCGGGATTTCCTTGCCGTTTAGCGGATTAACCGCCAAAGCACCTGTAAAGACGCCGGTTTTATCCTTTGCCAAATCGGTACGTTCCAGGTCTGATTTTGTTCTGGTTGTTTCGACATACTGCTCTACGGCGGCGCGTTGCTGATCTGTGGTTATCGCCGCCACTAATGGATGTTCTGGTGCCAGAACCATATAGGTAGCGCCGAAAAGCGTATCCGGCCTGGTTGTAAAGACCTCAACAGCTGGCGCAAGCCCCTGGGAGGTGGCCGCGGCCGCCTCCGTCGCTGCCAGCGGGAAGGTAACATTTGCCCCTTCACTGCGGCCGATCCAGTTGCGCTGCATGATTTTGATGGACTCTGGCCAATCCAGGTCATCAAGACCATCCAGCAGCCGGT
>CAZDYA010000260.1:0-2600 GCA_964509515.1 uncultured Spirochaeta sp. | reverse complement strand
ATCCAGGGAGATATAGCCCTGCGACAGTGCAGAGAACAACTGAGCCATATTATCATTGATGGCCTTGAATTCACTATCCAACAGGGCCGGCACCCGGGTGCGCAAAAACTCGGCATCCAGCCCCATGGGACTGACCTCGGTATACTCAATATCAAAAACAGCATAGCGGGCACCCATTTCCGCCATCAGCACCAAACCATCGGCCAAAAGCGAACGGCTCCAGGGGTAATCTCCTACCCTGGCAATCGAAAGATCATCAATGTTTAGCAAGACAATATCACTACGCTCAGGCGGTCCGGGGGTGAGCTGCAAAAGCAGGTCGTACAAGGATAATTCAGCTGTTTTGAAAGCCGGCGACAAAGCCAGTGCAAAAACCACCAAAACGATAATTACCGGGATCATGGCCCGCTTTCTAAAGGGAAGTTTGATCATGTCATAAGTATAGGAAGGAAAAATCGCCAATGCAATGCGAAACCTGGCCAATTTATTGATAATAGGCTGGCATTGAGATATATTTATATCGTGAAAAACATAATGGTATGGTCTCTGCTGCTATTGTCAGCGAGTGGGGTTTTCGCTCAATCGAACGAAATAATTGATGAGGTGCTCTTGCAGCAGGAACTTTCCTGCGGTCATGGGGCATATCTTGTACTATCGGCTTCCGCGCAGGAAGAAGATGCCGCGTCAGTCGAGGACGCCTGGCAAACGCTACTGGCTTCGCCGTGGGCTTCCGGCCTTGCTGCGGACAAGGAAGCCGGCGATCCGATGTCACTTGGGGAATTTGCCTACCTGGTAATGCAGGCCTATGAAATCCCCGGCGGTCTGATGTACCGGATCTTTCCTTCACCGCGGTATGCCTCGCGTGAACTGGGATTCAAGGGAATCATTGCCCGCGATGCCGGCGCCTACCGCAACCTAAGCGGACAGGAAGCTCTTGCAATACTGAGTACCACAGCCAGAATGCAGAGCGAAGGGAGGCTTCAATGATATTCTCAGGCAACCACCTGCTTAAGGCTCCCTTTATTGCCAGCCTGATACTGCTGCTCTGTCTGACGGCCGCCCCCGGCTTTGCGGCCGACTTCGGACTTAGTATCGATGGAAGCGGCAGCGTCGAGGCCAACCTCGGTGACTCCGAGGCCGATCCGGCTACCGACATCACCGCCAAGGCCACGGCCTGGGGTAACACCGCCATCGGTTCAGCCATGAACCTGGAGGTAGCCGCCAGCTACAAATACAATACCAGCCGGCCAGTACTGATCGAGATCGACCAGCTACAATTGGGCGGCACCAGCCAGCTGGGCGGAGGCTTTCTGAACTACCGGGCCGGCCGCATACAGACCGCCGAATTTTCGGGCAAGGTTTTCAGCCATACCGGCGACGGGCTGGCAGCCGACATGGGTCTGGCAGCAGTTACGGTGTCGGCCTTTGCCGTCTATGCAGGCTTGCTGCAATCACCGGCCAACAGTATTGTCATGACCCTGTCGGATTCAGTTGACCAGTCAACAGGCATCGCTGACCCGGCACCGGCCATCGGCCCCTTGGGCTCATCCAGACTGATCGAAGGCCTAAGCCTGAGTTTTCCGGAGCTGTTCCTTGAACAGACCCTGATAGTCAGCGGCGTATTTCAACAGGATTTGCGTTCAACTGACCGTCTGACAGACGGCGGCGGCCGCCTGCACAGCAATTACGCCGGTCTGGGCCTATCGGGCCCGCTGGCCTGTGACAGCCGCCTGTTTTATCAAATCTATGGCTACGGCATTTTTGGCAGCGTTGGCGATGACTCCATCATCGGCGGGATGGGCGGCGGATCGCTTAACTTCCTTATGCCGCAATTTTTGGGCTCAAGCATGTCGCTTGAGGTGCTTTACAGTAGCGGTGATGCCGACAGTGAAAGCTTTTACGAAGGCAATACCGACGGTAGCGCCACCCAATTTATGCCGATTACCGCCTCGCCAGCCGCTGTGGTCTTTACACCACAACAATCGAACCTGGTGACAGTCAGCGGAAGCTGGTCGCTGCGGCCGATGGCTGGCAGCAGCAGTCAGGGCTTGCGCAACATCATGCTGCTGCTTAAGCCGGTGGCCTTTTTTCGCAGCACAACCGGGCCGATATCGGCCGCCGGTGTCGACAGCGAAGCAGCCAGCTACTACCTGGGCACCGAAATCGATCTAATGATCATGGCAAGGCCGTTGTCGGATTTGGGACTATCTTTGGGCGGAGGATTGTTTATACCCTCCGATCAAATGACTGACAGCAGCGTTTTGGGAAAAATCAGTGCCAGTGTGTCGCTCACACTGTGATGATAAGGGCAATCGGGGGAAAAAGGAGAAGGGATATGAAAAACAGGAAAACGGCAATAATAGCTATAGCCATACTGCTGTGCAGTGCGGCGGCTCTTTCAGCACAGCCATTGCAGGCGACAATACGTGAAGTATCAGGCAGGGTCGAAACAAGGACCCCAAATGGGAACTGGCAGCCTGCCGTTGTTGGTCAGGTAGTAGATGCTGGTGACAGCATATCAACCGGGTTTAATTCCCGCGCAGTATTAAGACTTGGGACAGACTCGGTATTGGTGGCCAACGCCCTGACTCGCTTGACCC
>CAZDYA010000259.1:0-2616 GCA_964509515.1 uncultured Spirochaeta sp. | reverse complement strand
GCCATATACAGCGCGGTACCCCTAGCCATCTGCGTTATCGACACCAGCAGAACCATAAGATACGCCAATCCCCAGCTTGGAGATCTAACCGGAAAAGCCCTGGAAGATTTGCTTGGCGGAACAGCTTGTGGTGCCTTCGGCTTCGCGCATGCTAACGATTCCCCTTTGGGCTGCGGCCACGGCAAAGCATGTAAATCATGCGGAATTCTTTTGGCAATTACGGAAACCTTTAAAACAGGCAAACCCTGCCAGGAAGTAAAGCAGGAACTGGTTCTGATACGGAATGAAAAGCCGGTGCGCCTAACGCTGGCCTGCAGCACCAGCCTTTTCAAGATTAAAGATGAAACAAGAATGCTGATTTGCTTGCAGGATGTCAGCGAACATACCAGAAGAATGCAGGACGCCGAATTGCAGCTGAAGTTTCAGCACATCATTGCTGATATTTCAAAACGATTCATTTCTTTATCCGCAGGAACCATCGAATCATCCATTCAGATCACCCTGCAAAAGCTCGGCGAACTCTTCCTGGTCGACCGTAGCTATCTTTTTAGATATTCGCCGGATATGAAAACCATGCGAATGACACACGAATGGTGCGCACCAAATATTTCCCCTCAGATTGATTCGCTTGGAGAAATAAAGTGCCAAAGCATGCCCTGGTGGACCAGGGCCATGAAAACCATGCTCCCCTTGCATATACCAAATGTAAACGACCTCCCCCCTGAGGCAGCCGCCGAAAAGGCCGAGTTTCAGCGTGAAAAAATACAGTCCATTATTGCCATTCCAATCCGTGACACCAACAACCAGCTTTTAGGCTTTTTGGGCTTCGATACCTTAACCGTTCAATATGAATGGCCAGCAGACCATATTGGAAAGCTGCAGATTACTGCAGAGATAATCGCCGGGGCGATTATCCGCCAAAGAATACAATCCAAGCTGCGGGAAAAGGAGCGATGGCTGCGTCTGAGCCAGGAGCACGCCAAAATCGGCACCTGGATCTATGATGTAAAAATCGGCAACTTTCAATGCGTGGGCAGAACGGCAGCCTTGTTCGGGATTTTCCGTGAAGACTATTCCATGACATTGGAAGAGAAACTGCTTTTATGCAATCAGGATGACCGCAGCCGGCTTGAAAGAACCATGCTGGCCTGCCTGCAAGGAAAAGGGCCTCAATCCCTTGAATTCTCTTGTATTCACCCTGACGGCAGCCAACACTTTCTTAAGGAAAACATTAGTGCCGAAATCGATGAGAGGGGGATGGCCAGCCGATTGCTGGGCCTGGTGCAGGATGTTTCTGAAAACAAACACTACGAGCAAGCCATCAGGGCCTCACAGGAAGCGGCCGAACGAGCCAACAGGGCCAAGACCGAATTCCTTTCCAGCATGAGTCATGAGCTTCGCACGCCATTAAACTCAATACTGGGTTACGAGCAACTACTGGAAAGAGATGCTACAATACAGGGAAAGCAGCTGGAATACATTCGCGAGATTGCTGATGCCGGCAATCATCTGCTGGTGCTCATCTCTGATATTTTGGATATGGCGCGGATTGAAAGCGGGCGGGTAGAACTTTCCATCGAAGATATCAGGTGCTGCACCCTTTTACAGGAATGTGTACGACTAATGCAGCCCAAGGCTCAGGAAGCCAGGATTGAAATTGCGTGTCACTGTGATTCCACGCTGACGGTATCGGCCGACAGGATCAGACTCAAGCAAATCCTGCTCAATCTCCTGTCAAATGCCATAAAATATAACCACGATGGGGGCAGTATAATTATCAAGGTTTCAGAGGAGCCTGGAACAATTAATTTCTCCGTCGAGGACAGTGGTCAGGGGATACCTGAGCATCGAATGAAGGATTTGTTCACCCCCTTTAACCGGCTTGGCCGCGAGGCCGGCAGCATTCAGGGCACAGGCATTGGGCTTGCCTTTTGCAAGAAGCTTACAGAAATGATGAACGGAACTATCAGTGCAAGCAGCGAACCCGGCAAGGGCAGCTGTTTTTATCTCAAGCTGCCAGCAGCTACCAAAAAAACATATAATAATAAGGAGAAAAAAAATGAGTAAAAACCACGAAAGCAGCACGGTAATGGTGGTTGATGACAACCTTTCAAACCTGAAGATATTAAGACTATTCCTGGAAGATGCTGGTTACAAGGCCAAGGCCTATACAAACGGCAAGGAAGCCTTAAAGGCGGCCGCTGAATCCCCTCCAGACATATTCCTGCTGGACATCAACATGCCAGAAATGGATGGCTTTGCTGTCAGCGAGGCTATCCGCAGGGACAGCGCCATGCAGGACGTGCCGATCCTTTTTATCAGCGCGCTATCCGGCAATGATGATAAACTGCGGGCCTTCCAGGCCGGTGGCGAAGACTATATAACCAAGCCATTCCAGTTTGATGAGGTACAGGCCAGGGTCGAAACCCATCTGAAGCTGAGCAGGATGCGCAAGGAGCTCACCGAGCACAACCGCAACCTTGAACAGCTGGTCATAAACAAGACCAAGGAGCTTTATGACTCCCAGCTTGCTACAATATTTGCCCTGGCGAAACTTGCCGAGCACCGCGACAATGACACCGGCAAACACGTCGAACGGGTGCAGTCCTATACGGC
>CAZDYA010000258.1:0-2623 GCA_964509515.1 uncultured Spirochaeta sp. | reverse complement strand
ATAATATACCACCCGTCCGGAAAGCACCTTGGAACCGACCGCCGCCTGAACCTCTTCCTCCAGCTGCTTAACCGCATCGCTATCCAGATCGCAAATTCGATGACAGGTCAGGCAGGCAAGGTTTACATGTGGTTCGGTGTTGACCTCAAAATGGATGGTGTCATCGCCCGCGCTGCCCAGGCTGGTAATCGCCCCCAGCCGCAGCAAGGTATCCAGGGTCTGGTAGACCGTTGTCAGGCTCATGGAAGGAAAATCAACCTTGACCTCATCATAAATTGACTGTGCGGTGGGGTGATCAAAGCGCCCGGCCAGGGTCTGGCAAATCGCCATGCGCTGGGGCGTCATCCGCAGCCCAGCCCCCTTTACCCGCTCCAAAAGATCAGAACGCCGTTTCTCGGACATAAAGCTCTCCTGCAATCATAATTATTGCTAGTTAGTAATGATTACAATTTAGAAACGGTTTCATTTTATGTCAAGTGTGAAGCAGCCGGTTCCGCTGGAACCGGCTGATCAAAAGCGTGCCGTTCGCCCGCGCGCGCTACGCGCTCTACCGGCGACTAATTGCCAGTATGCTGGCTCAGGAAATCCTGCAGCGCCGTAGCCAACGCGGCCGGGTTTTCCAATACAACCGCGTGGCCGGAGCCGGCGATCTCGACGTACTGCGAGCCGGCAATCTCTTTTTGCATGATGTGGCTATAGCGCGGTGGTTTGATTATGTCGTTTTCGGCAGCGACTATCAGGGTCGGAAGCTTCAGCTTTTTCAGCTGGTCAGTAATGTCCAGTTTCTGAAAAGAGTAGACCAGGCGGGCAAAGGCTGCAAAAAAATCAAGCGGCAATTGGGACGAGGCCGCCAGGCGCTGCTGTATAAAGTCCTCGTTATTGGCGATAAAATCTGCCGAGTAGCTCCAGGGGACCATGCTGCGTACAAAGGTCTCTGGCTTGCAAGTGCCGCATGCCACCTCTTCGGCGACGGCTGCCCAGGTATCGACACCGTAGTATAGAACCTTGTCCAGTTCGCTGACCCCGGTAACCATGCTCAGGGTCTTGCTGCGTTCCGGCCAGGATAGCGCAAAAATGGCAGCAATCTCGGAACCATAGGATGTGCCGATCAAGTGAACCGGCTCGGTGATACCAAGTTCATCCAGCAGTGCTTTTAGGTCATCGGCATGCATCTGCATGGAATAGTCCATTTCCGGTTTTTCACTCATCAGCTGGCCTCTGGTATCATGCACCAGAATGCGATATTTTTCGGACGGCAAATGGCGCCAGGTGGCCTCCCACATGGCGGCGGTCATCCCGACACCGTTGACAAACACCAGCGTCTCCTTGCCCTCCCCAATCAATTCGTAATAAAGATTAACGTCTCCTGCTTTTATGTGCGGCATTATATCCTCCTCCTCAAAAAATCGCCTGCTTCCATGGTAAGAACTCATTCACTAAGTGTCAATGAAAATCCCCAATATTCTGCCTTGACGCTTGGGCTTTTAACCACGAGAATATTATCCAACGGATTTGATCATATCCGTGGATGAGGAGGAATCAATGTCAGAGTTATCACCGACGAAGGAAGGCTACATTCATCCTGATGGGCTGAATGTTTTTTACGAGTATTTCGGAAACGGCGACAAGGAAGCTCTTGTCCTGCTAAATGGCGTGGCCATGTTTACCAAGTCCTGGTACAACTATCTGCCCATGGTTTACCCGGAATTCGATGTTTTGCTGTTTGATTATTTAGGGCAGGGTAATTCTTCCAGCGATGATATCCCCTATAAGGTCGAGGATTTCGCCAATTTTCTTTTAATGATAATGGATGAGCTGGGAATCAAAAAGATTCATGTGATGGGTATCAGCTTCGGGGCCATTGTCGGCGCCGAGTTCGCCCGCACTCATCAGGACAGGATTCATACCCTGACGCTCTCTGGCGGCCTGATTACTCGCGAGGAAACCTTTATTTATGGTGCCGAGTTGGGCCTCAAGATTCTGGCAGACGGTCATTATGGAATCTGGTCGGATAGCATATACAGCCAAATCTTTGGCGAGGAATTCATGAAGAAGATGAGGCCGCTGTTTGACACCATGAAGGAAAAGCTATTGGAACGCTATGCCGATAGGATGCATGCCCTGTACCGGCTGGTGGAATCGCAATTTATTTATTTTAAGGACGAAAAGGAATCAGAAGATCGACTGGAGACCTATGCCAAGATCAAGGTGCCAACCCTGGTAGTCGCTGGGCGGCACGATCGCGCTGTTCCCTTGTGGCTGCAGGAAAAAATGGCCGACATCCTGCCTGGGTCGCGGATGATCGTGGTCGATAACTGCGGGCATGTTGTATACATAGAACAGGCAGCATTTATGTTTGAGAAATTGCTGCAATTCATGCGGGCCAAAAGTACGGAGTTTTAGTATATGGAAATATTCAAATACATAATGGCGATCCTGTTGCCGCCGGTCGGGGTGCTTATTCATGAAGGGCTTACGGGTCACTTTGTAATAAATTTGGTGCTTCTGATGTTTTTTTGGCTGCCGGCAGCCATCCATGCTGTCTGGGTGATCAAGACCAGACCGGCCTTGTAAGCCGATTTTTATAGCCGGTAAGGAAGTTTTTCCCTTACCGGCTTATTTT
>CAZDYA010000257.1:0-2627 GCA_964509515.1 uncultured Spirochaeta sp. | reverse complement strand
GATAATACGGGTGGGACTGGGCAGGTCCAGTGTTTCGGTGATGCGTGTGATCATTTTGTCCGAGGTTCCCAGGATCAGCAGGCTTTTGACGTTATCGCTTTTTAGTGCCTGCATGACGTTTTCACGATGACTGCGGTCGGCAAAGATTGCAGTTTTTACGGCGGCCAGATAGGCGTCTTCCCTTTTGGCGGAGCGCCCGGCGATGATCTTGTCTTTGCGGATCAGCAGGCCGTCGTCAATCATGTGGGTGATATTGAACTTGTCCATGATGAGGGCTGACCGGAAGCTTTTGCCAGTTCCGCTCTTGCCGACAAGGGCGTAGACGTGCATTCCTTTCAGCTTCCATGACATATGTCTCAATATTGATCGCATGCTGGATTGTAGCTATTGTATCGGGTTTTGTACACTGTGTTGCGCCAATAGCTGAAGCTCATCAGCGGCGTTGCAGACAACTTGCGGTATCATTTTCGGCATGAGGGGCAGGGGTTCATCGGTCCCGGTTGTGTCGTATCCAAATAGTTGATAGCTTTCGAACCAGTTTTGCGGCAAGGGGGCGTGAATGAAGATGCTTTGCCCTGCTGGTGGGGCCGATGATGATGGCTGGTTCGGCATGGCTGGCTGGTCCGGCAGGATCAGTGCGGCGGCGTGTAAAAAAAGAGGCTGGCCCTGGCGGCCATCTTTTTTCCCATACTTGGTATCGCCAACAATCGGGTGTCCGCGTTTTGCGGCTTGCAGACGAAGCTGATGGGTTCGGCCGGTAAGTAACTGCATGGCCAGCAAGCTGAAAATGGCTTTCTGGCCATGCCGGCTTGCTTGCGGGTCCAGTATGCTTGCCGAACCGATACATTTCACAACGCAGAGGGCCGCCTTGCTATGCGGACTGGTTTTTATGCGGCTTTGCCGTAGTTGGCTGTCTCGCTCTATCTGATCGCTCCAGACAGAGGTGTAGTTAGCAGGCAGGCTTCCATGAACAATGGCCAGGTAAATTTTGCGCAGCTTGCCGGCTTTTAGCTGCCGGCTGAAATTGCGCGCACCCTGCAGGCTTTTGCCAAAGCAGATGACGCCGGAAGTGTTGCGGTCCAGGCGGTGCAAGGGCCCGGGTGTAAAACTCAGGGAGCCGTGGCTGAACTGGCCAAGGTAGGGCCTCAATCTGGCTTCCATTGAATCTGGGCCATCGTGTACCAGTACTCCCGCTGGCTTGGCTACTGCCAGAATATCATGGTCTTCAAATAGTACCGGCCAGGGAGAGGTTTTTTCAGGCAGGGTGGCGGGGTCCTGAGGGTTTGGCTGATTATGGCTATTCAGCAAAAAGCTGGCAATCTGCAGCTTGTCATTGTCCTTTACGCGGTAATTAGGGGCAATTTTTTGCTCGTTGATGCGAACAAGCCCCTTCCGCAAGGCCGCAAACAGCCCGGACAAGCCCGTCTCGCGGCTAACCCGTCGGAT
The DNA here is from genome assembly GCA_964509515.1 of uncultured Spirochaeta sp. Classification (GTDB taxonomy): domain Bacteria; phylum Spirochaetota; class Spirochaetia; order DSM-27196; family DSM-8902; genus Spirochaeta_B. The sequence goes on along the minus strand of CAZDYA010000257.1, from coordinate 1,181 downwards.
TACAGTGTCGACGCGGCGCCCGGCATCGTTCGGCCCGATCTCAAGTTCAGTCCAATCCATTGCTCAACAGCTCCCGGGCGGCCTGCTCTGCCTTTTTCGGCATGCCGGGCAGGGCCGCCGTGGCGGGGGCCAGCGCCACGCGTATCAGCCTGAGTGCCTGGGTGAAATCCTTGACTACGCCAGCGGTAAAAACACTGCGGCTTTGGCAGTAGGGGACCCATCCCTTGGCGGTAAAAACCGGCAGGTCAACCTCAAAAGAGATGGCTTCGGGAATATCAATTAGCACCTGCAGGGTGTCTATGGATTGGCCTGTCAGTTGCCCAAGTCGGCTGGCAATACGCTGCTCCATTAGCTCTCTATTTTCAAGATCTTCCAGGGGGGCATGCAGCTCCTGCTTATATGGCAACTCGATTACGGTTTGGAAAAGCTCGCGCTGCTGAACCGCACTGATCAGCTTGAATACCTTGTCGTCTTTTTTTTCAAACAAGGCATTAAAGCGGTCATCATCCAGTCCGTAGAGCTCACTGGCTTGCAGGCTGCCGTTAGCCAAGCCCAGATACAGGGCTTTTTTTATCATCCCAGTGGCGATCCTTACGCTGCGGTGCCAGTAGACGGCACGGTACATCAGATACTTGGAGAACAGCAGGTTTTCCAGGGCCGATATCCCGCCCTCCAGCAAGCCGGGTCCAAAGAAGGGCCCAGGAGCGGGATTGGGCAGTATCTGGCTTAGCACAAAATCAGTGTCCTGTATGCCGTAGGGGACTCCGCAGAAATATGCATCGCGATTCAGATAATCAAGTTTGTCAGGGTCAAGCGGGGAGCTAAGGATGCGCCGAAAGAAAGCGATTTCCTGTATGCCCTGATCATCCAGATTTAGATCGACGATGGCCGCTGCCATGGCGGGATCAATGCCAAGCTTTTCTTTCAGGATACCAGCTACGGGCTGATCGACGATAATTTTTCCTGTCAGTTGTTCGTGCTCATCCAGTGGAAGCTCTTTTAGCGAATGGGTGTAGGGGAAGTGGCCGGTGTCATGCAGCAAAGCGGCGCAAAGGAAGGCTTTGACACCTTCAAGGCTAACCTTTGGCATATCCGGATGAGATAGCAGGGAGCGGATCATGCGCCGGGCAACATGTAGCACGCCCAGGCTGTGATTGAGTCTGGTATGGGTTGCCCCGGGG
>CAZDYA010000256.1:0-2631 GCA_964509515.1 uncultured Spirochaeta sp. | reverse complement strand
AATCCACTCAGTTCGGAGGGATATATTCCGTGAGAATAGAGAAAATGTCAAGGGGTCTGCGCTGGAGAGTGCGATTATTGCGCGCCGTCTCCAGGCAGCTGCGACGCATCAGCCGCTTCTTCCTTTTTTGCCTCAATCCTGTCTTTTATGTCTGCAACACCGATTACAATTGCCAAAAATCCTACTAGAAAAGCCAGAACCGGTGTTGCCCCCTTCAAAAACTGTAAAACCTCTGGGCCCCATTGAAGAGCCCAATCTACTGGCAACACAGCGAATAACCCTGCCGCCGTAAATATCAGCCCGATTAATAATGCTACCATATATCCTCCAGCTCAACAGTTCCAGTAAACTATCATAACTATGGATAGACTTACAAGTGAATTTATCTCAGTCTGCTGCGTAAAAAGCCTGCAAAACCAAAGGCGAAAAACAAAGCAGGTAAAATATTAACAAAAATGCGTATCGGACTTGCTCCATATATCAGAAACGGATCAAGATTTACCGCCCCCAGTAAGTGGATGGCCTCCAGAATGGAGGCGGCATACATGGCAATCACCCCGACAACCATACTTAACCAGGCTATTTCCCGGGTCCGGCCCCATACAAAAATGGCCAGCAGGGCCGCTATCCCGTAAAACAGCAAATCAGCTGCAAACTGCCAAAATTCCATTTGTGTCATAGAACAATTGCTCCTTATTCTTGCTGTCCGGCGCTAACTCGCCACAGGCGGTCAAGCAACTTGCTTTCGGTTTTGCTAAGCACCGCTGGGGTAATCACTGGCTGTCCAGGTGATCCTGGCAACACGATACCAATATCCAATGCCAATTGCCCAAGCTCTTGATACTGCTCTTCGGAACCTTGCCAGAACTGATAAATCCCAACCCCTCGCCACTGCTGCCAACCCATACGGGAAAAAGCAGGTGGAAACCAGATATAATCGCTGCGTTTTTGACTGACAGCCGGCAGCTGCGGGCAGAAGAATCTTTCCACACCTGCCCGCATGCCATAACAGGCCAGTTCACCGGGAAGATCGGCGGCCGTGGCTGGAGAAGCAGCCATTGGGTTAAGAAACAATGGCTGTGCTGTTATCCCGGCAGAGATCGGCAAAACCGGCATAACTCCCCAAACCTTGCCATTCGGGATGAGCTGATCCAAAAAGTCTTTTAGCCTGGCCTTGACGGCAGAATATTCCCAGCCAGGCCTGACCAGTAGAACAAGCGGAGATTGCAAAGCCTCGTCAAGCTGCTCCTGTGAATAATCATCCCAAATATCCAGTATGGATATTTCCTGCCCGGCAAATATCAGATCGACATACGATCGGCTGCCCGGCGGCAAATATTGCAGACCCCAATCTGGCCAATCAAAACCCTGCTCCAGAAAAAGTTCTTGCCACCATTGCTGCAGGCGACCCCTGGCCCGGGATGTCTCCCGGTTTTCCAGGCCAACGGAACTGCCACGATCAATCACCCGCTTGAAGCCGGCCTGTATACCAGATGAACGATGCCCAAAGACTGCTCCCCCGTCATCCAGCGCCAGGTCCAGTAAGCGTCGCCCGCTTTGCGTGTATACATGATAATCTCTAACGCGCTTGATTCTATCAGTCATCCAGACAAACCCTCTCCAGTGGCGAATAGGCAGGCAAGAACCTGGCCTTTCTGCCGGTTTCGAACTGAACCATCACCACCAGTACCCCATCGCGGTATTCACTTTGAATAACCCGGCCGGTTCCGTAATCATCGTGATATACTCCGCAACCTTTGGGGTATTCCGAACCGTTATCAAAGTCATCAGTCCCCTCAAAATAATTTTCCAATAAGCCTTGCGGAATCTCTGACAAAAAACGACTTGGTGGCAAATCAACCAAACGCCCGTGGATACGCCGCATGCTGACAGATGTAAAATAAAGCTCCTTTCTGGCACGGGTGATCGCAACATACAACAGGCGCCTTTCCTCCTCGAGACTCTCGGGGTCCAAATCGCTTTCACGCGGAAAAAGGCCATCCTCCATGCCGCTGATAAAGACCCGATCAAACTCCAAGCCCTTGGTATTATGCATGGTTATCAGGGTTACTGCATCAGCATCATCGGCTAAACTGTCATCCGCGCCAAGCTGGACACCAGTATCCAGCTCCAATTGTTCAAGGAAGGCTATTGCCCCGTCGAATGTTCCTGAATGCTCACTAGCAGCATTCTCCAGTTCTTCCAGATTCAAGACCTTTTGAAAGCCGGAAATCTCATCCTGCTGCTGGTGAAATTCAAGCAACCCCGTCTCGACCAGACAGAAGTGCATAAAATCACCCAGGTTCTGAAATTCTTCATTTTTTAGCGCCAGTTGCATGTTTTCAAATATCTGTACGAAATTCGATACCGATGCCCTTGCGCGCGCCGAGAGTGAAAGGTTGCCAGATCGCAGACGCAGCAATAAATCGGCATCATGAGGCTGCCTTAAAATTGTCTGGACTGTTTTGGGGCCAATCCCGCGAGCCGGTTTGTTGATAATCCGCGAAAAGGATACAACATCACGGGAGTTTACCAAAAACCGCAAAACGGCGATGGCGTCCTTTATTTCTTCCCTTTCATAAAAACGCAGGGTACCAACAATGCGATACGGGATACCAGCCCGAATAAAGG
>CAZDYA010000255.1:0-2652 GCA_964509515.1 uncultured Spirochaeta sp. | reverse complement strand
GCGCAGGCCTTCTTCGTATACAGGATGATAGAAAGGCTGATCCAGCATCTGCGAAGCGGTCATATTGTTCCCCATGCTCCAGGCCAGCAGGTGGGCAAAGTGCTCAGCCTTGGGGCCTATCATTTCCGCACCCAGCAAGGTGCCGTCCTCCCGCTTGGCATACAGCCGCAATAGGCCCTTGTTGTCGCCCATCATGCGGGCTCTCGGCAGCTTGGAGAAATGCAGTTCGCCTACCGCAAAGGCCTGCTTGTCGTCAGCGGTAGCTGCCGCTTCAAGCTGTTCTCGGCTTTTTCCTACCATAGCTATTTGAGGATCAGTAAAGACAACACTCAGGGGCACGGTTCGCTGGCCTTCATTAATGTTGGGAAAATTATAGGCATTGCGTCCGGCGATCAGTCCCTCGTCAGATGCCTCGTGCAAGAGCGGTAGATCATTGTTGGCATCGCCGGCAATAAAAATATTGCTGTCGCTGCATTGCATCGTATTGCGGTCAAACAGGGGGATGCCGCTGGCATCAAGCGGCAGGCCAGTCGCCTCGATGTTCAAGTTGTCGATGTTCGGTCGCCGGCCGGTGGCCGCCAGAACATAGTCAAAGCGTTCCTCGGCAACTTGACCGGTGATATTTCCTTCAGCATCACGTGACTTATAGCGAACAAGCACGGAATTGCCGTCACGGCTGACGGATTCAACCTGGGCATCGGTATCCAGCGGGAATTCGTTGCCAAAAATGGCTTCGGCGCGGGCCTTTATGTCTGCATCAGTCAGCGGGCCGATAAGTCCCTGTATCCCGAACATGCGAATGCGTACTCCAAGCCGGTGTAATGCCTGCCCGATTTCCAGCCCGATTATTCCGGGGCCGAATACCACCACAGATTCCGGCAGATCGTCCCAGCTGAAGACATCATCATTGACGATCAGGCGATCACCCAAATCCTTAAAAATGGGAAGGATTGCCGGGCGTGATCCCGAGGCTATTACAATGCTCCTGGCGCTTACTTTATATTTGTCATCAACCAGCAGGGTATTTCGGTCAACAAATTTTGCCCAGCCGCGCAGGCGCTTTGATTCATCGATCGCCAGCGTTCCTTGCGCGGCACTGCCTGCAAAGCGGTCACGCAGATTTTTTACCCGCTGCATCACCTTTTGACCGTCTACCTTGACTTCTGGTATGGAAATTCCAAATTCGTCTGCGTGTTTTGGTGAGTGCGCGGCCTCGGCGGCGGCAATCAGGAGTTTGCTTGGCATGCAACCGACACGGGCGCAGGTAGTGCCGTATTCACCGCCTTCAATTAATACGGCATGGCCGCCAAGTTTGGTGACACTTTGAAAAGCCCTGATCCCTGCTGAGCCAGCTCCGATAATGGCAACTTCGGTTTGTATTTCCTGCATGCGACCTCCAATATATAGTATTTAATATACTATGATCAAAGGCTATCGGCAAGCTGTTGCTTGGCAATAAATCCCGCTAGCAGGGTATAAAGGGTTTCCGGTTTTTCTATCGAAATGGCATGTCCGCAGCCTGGGATAACAACGTATTCTGAATTTTTAATGTTCTTGGCAATTATTTTTGAGAACTTGATCGGCTTAATCAGATCTTCTTCACCGCAGATGATCAGGGTAGGGCATTTAATATTTTTAAGCTCCCTTGTCATGTTTTTATGTTCAAGAAAGCAGTCGTACAGTTTTACCTGCCCTTCCAGGTAATTATTGCCCCGGTCGGCTATCATTGCTGCCCTTGCGGCTATTGCATTGCGGTTGCTGCGTATATAGCTGTTACTGTAAAGGGTTGGTGTAACCCCCCAAATAAAGCGTTGAGCATCGCCACTTAATGCCAGGTCGCGCCATTGCCGGACAAAGATTTCCAGTAGATCGTTCATCTCGCTGGCGGCACTGATGATGCAAAGGCTTTTGGCATAGGATGGGTTATCAATAACTGTCCGTATTGCAACCTCTCCGCCGTAAGAAGCCCCAATGAAATGGGCGGTTTCAATACCCAGGTACTCGCATAGTTCAATTGCGTCTTCGCTATGGCCTTCCATGCTGTAGTGATCATCCGGTTTATCGGATAGCATTTGCCCTTTGAAATCGTGCATAATCACCCGGAATCCCATTTTTGCAAAAAGGTTGGCAACCTGTTTCCAACTGCTGGTGGTCATCATGATGCCGTTGAAAAGTAGTATGCTTTCCTTTTTTTCGGGGTTCAAGATTTCATAATAGAGTTTTGCCCCGTGGCTGGTTGTGAAATACGGCAAAGGATGTGCTCCTGAAATTATTTTTGTGACAATGAAATCGAGCCGTTCCAGCTATCATCTGGCGGCGTAGCCAAATAGTGCTCGCAACGTTGAATATACAGGTTTAATAACACATCATCAGGGTTGTTTTCAAGACATCCCCTGAACAGATCAGCGGCTTGCTGAAAATTCCTTTGCCGGTATTGCTGTCTGGCTTGTTGAAAAGACTGCTGGTTGGCCTTGCGTGCCTGTTGGACCGGCATGGACTCGTAGTCATAAATGCCGAATATGCTGACCGCCTCGCTCTTGCCTTTTACCGTAACCGAATCAATCTCCATAATAAAAAATTCATCGGGGTTTTTGAGTGCCCTGATGGTATTTTCTGATGCGATAATCCCGGTATTATACTGCTTGGTCAGGC
>CAZDYA010000254.1:0-2669 GCA_964509515.1 uncultured Spirochaeta sp. | reverse complement strand
AAGTGGCTAAAGGACTATAACTCCAACCTCTACCAGGCCCGGCTAGATGGACTGGCCGAAGGACTGTCCGAGGGTGAAAAGCGTGGTCATGCTAAGGGTCATGCTGAAGGACTTGCAGAGGGACATGCTGATGGACTGGCCGAAGGCGAGCACCAGAAAGCAGTGGCGACGGCCAGGGCCATGCTGGCTGAAGGGCTGGATAATGACTTGATAATGCGGGTCACAGGGCTTGATGAGCAGGCGATCAAGGCCTTGCGATAAAAATGTAGAGGCTTTGTTACTCGCCGAGCTGGAAACATGGCTCATCCACGACAATGTTGCCACCACACCCTATTGTGTTATACGGGGGAAGATGTGCCCATAATTCGATTTCCTGAAAAAATTGACCTGACAGCCCAACGAATGCATAATAAAATTGTCAAATAAAGGAGCTAGTAACATGCGAGAACTAAGCAAGGTCAGAATCAGAAGCTACCTTATTCTTGCCTGTGTCAGCAGCGCTGTTAGTACAGTAATCAGTTACTTTTTTTTCGACGGGGATATCAGCGGAGTAATCAACGGCACTATCATTGGATTTTTGGCTCCCTTATTCATATCGCCGTTTACCTCGCTAGCCGGCAGCCGGTGGGCGCAAAAAATTCCTCTGTTGTTCATGTTAATATTGATGGATCTAGGCGTGATGCTAATTCTTTTTATCCTGTCAGTTTTGTCATTTTATATTACCAACTTTTCCCAAGAATATGCCACAGGCCAGGATTACATGTTCTCGTTAGGTCTGGGGATTATCTTGTCAGGTATCTTTACCACTGGCTTGATGATTACCTCACTGGTCGGCAGACAGGAACTGATTAGCCTGCTCTCCGGTCGCTATCTGCGCCCCAAGACCGAACACCGCATCTTTCTGTTCATGGATTTGCGCAATTCCACCGGGATAGCCGAGCAGCTGGGCAGCAAAGACTGGCTGGATTTCTTGAATTTTTCCTTTGCTACCCTAAGTGAGGCCATTATTTTAAGCAAAGCGCAAATCTACAAATACGTTGGCGACGAAGTGATTCTGACTTGGCGGCTTAAAAATGGCTATGTCCCCGGCGGTACCAACCCTGTTATGCGATTTTATCAAAACGCCATGAAAGAGATTAAAAGACAGCATCCATATTTCCAAAAGCGCTGGGGCATTGTTCCGCAATTCAAGATAGGGGTTCACGCCGGCGAAATTGTCACCGGTCAACTGGGCAACCTCAAAAGGGAAATCACCTTCCTGGGCGATGTCGTCAACACTGCTAGCCGCATCCTGGATGCCGGCAAGGACAGCCAATATACCCTGACCATCAGCGAGATTATTTATGGTTCGCTCTCTTCGCATTTCCAGGCCAAGTTTTCAGAACTGGGGGAAACCACCCTGCGGGGCAAGGCCGAGAAGGTCTATCTGTTCGGGTGCATCGATTAATGGGCAAACTATATTGTCTGGGTGACAGCATCACCGCCGGGGTTCCGGGGGCTTCGTGGTGCCGCTATCTGAATCACCGACCGCTGGTACAGGACGGCAAGGGCGGCGACACCGTCAGCGGCCTGCGACAACGGCTGAAGGCCTACAACCCCGATCCCGGCGCCACCTGGGTAATCGAAATCGGTGCCAACGACATCATGCTGCCCTTTCTAAAGACCATCTCGGCAGACTGGCAAGCCGGTGTTACCACCATGGAGCGCAAAGGGCTGGAGATCTCCCCGGACCGCGATAGTTTTCTTATGATTTATCAGGAAGTACTACAAAGCCTGAAAGGCGCACGCGTGCTTTGCGTCAGCATCCCCTGCATCGGCGAAGACACAAGCTCATCGCTTAACGCTCAGGTTGATTTCTACAATCAGGGCTTAGCCGAACTGTGCAGTCAGCACGGCGGTAATTATGTCGACTTTAACGGCTGGCAGAAATCCGCCATAAAACAAAATGCACCCAGCCAGCCGCAAGAACCGTACTTCATTCAACCCGAACGCTACCACATGCTCCTGGACATCATTTTGTGCAATGGACTAAGGCAAACCAGCAGACTAAGCCGCCGCCGCCAGCTGGCCACCACCGTAGATGGTGTTCACCTAAATCACCACGGTGCGCAAAACCTGGCCCGGCTGGTCGGCGAGCTCACTGATTCAACTGAGGGTAAATGATGTTCGAAAAGATCGCCTCGTGCCAGATAGGGTAAACATGATTCTTATATTTCAGCTCATTTAATACCCTATCGCGATCATCATAGTAATTCTTGCCATCGTAGCCGACAGGTATTTCAAAATAGGCCGAGTCCCCCAAGCGGCTGGTATTGATGGGATCGGGCACCGAATCCAGCGGATGCCCCATACCATAGTCCTCATAAACGGTTTGCAGATAGTCATACTCGGCATAGATACAATAATAGTGGACATCACCCGGGGTCAGATCAACCGCGCCATCAAACATGGAAAAGTTGTTTTCTGCTGCCAAACTGAATAGCGGCCCATCGGAATCCCAATCATAAGCCGGCATCCAGGCCCCCAAGCCATAGTTGCCGCCGGACATCAATATCATGCTGCCGATTTTATCCAGGCGCCGTAATTCAGATAAAAACCTGTCATCTGCCGGATAGCTCAGATTTCCCATGCCCAGTGCGTAGGCCCTGGCAACGGTAACCCCCATCGAC
>CAZDYA010000253.1:0-2669 GCA_964509515.1 uncultured Spirochaeta sp. | reverse complement strand
AGCCAGATCGGCTGTAGTCTGCGCTGCGGCTTTTGCGCTACAGCCGGGATCCCATTCCGCCGCAATTTAAGCGCTGGCGAGATCATTGATCAAGCACAGGCCTTGCTCAAGGCTTCGGCAGCCGGTATTCAAAATTATGTTTACATGGGAATGGGCGAGCCACTAGCCAACTTCAATGCCACTGTCGCATCCATCAGAATTCTTACCATGGATAAGGGAATCGCATCCCGACGCATTACTGTTTCAACAGCCGGTTTGGTGCCGCAGATTATCGCGCTGTCAGAAGAAGGTTTGCGCATCAAACTGGCCGTCTCACTGCATTCTGCCCAGGATGATACACGAAAAAAACTGATGAGCGCAGCCAGGCAATATAACATGCAGGAGCTGGCCGACGCCTTGAAAAAATGGTGTGCAATAAGCGAATCGCAGGTAACAATTGAATATCTGTTATTGAAGGATGTAAACGATACTCCAAGCGATATTAACAGCCTGATTAATTTTTCCCGAAGCTTCCCCTGCAAGGTAAACTTGATTCAATATAACGAGGTTCCTGGCATTCCTTTTACGGGATCACCCCCTGAAATAATCAACCATTTTGCCGCCGCCCTCACCAAGGCTGATATACGCACCACCGTCAGACGCAGTGCGGGTGATGATATTGCAGCCGCCTGCGGTCAACTTGCTACCAAGGAAACACCGGATAGTTAACCAATTTTCTTTGAATTGGGCTTGAGGCTGTCATGTATTATTGCTATAGTCTCCAACAATGAAATATGCCCACGGAAGCGCGCGCGCTGTTTTCATGATCATCCTGGGAGCCACCATGAACCTCTGCCTGGGCTCCGTCTACTCATTCAGTATATATCGGGCTCCATTGGCCGCTAGCTTGGGAATTGATACAGCCAGCTCCGGTTATCCATACATGGTCTTTCTGGCCACCTTTGCCTTCATGATGCCTTTAGCCGGCCTCATCCTGGACAGAATTGGGCCTAGAAAGGCTGCCATGCTGGGGGGCGTTTTAATGGCCAGCGGATGGATACTTGCCGGCTCGGCCGATACCATTCTTATGGTCAGCCTGGCATATGGATTACTTGGTGGCTGCGGTGTTGCGATCGCCTACGGCGTGCCGCTGGCACTGGCCGCCCGCTGGGTTCCAACTCGACCCGGTCTAGCAGCCGGGCTGGCCTTGCTTGGTTTTGGCATGTCAGCCTTCATCACAGCACCATTGGGAAACTACCTGATCGGCCAATACGATGTCTCGGTGACTTTTCGAATAATGGGGGTCCTTTTCGGAACAGTTACCCTCATCTGCGCCATCCCAATGCACTATCCATCACAACAGGATAAAAAATCCGCTCCCCAGGTGGCAGGTATCCCACCGCGGCAAATGCTTTCCAGCATAAAATTCTGGGGATTATGGCTTTGCTTTACACTTGGAACCGTTGTCGGCCTGACCATGATTGGGATCACCGGTCTGGCAGCTCAGGAATTCGCCGGGTATTCGGCAGCAGCAGCGGCGGCGGCTGTGTCCTTAATGGCCATCGCCAACGGGATTGGACGCCCTCTCTTCGGCAGCATCGCTGATAGCGTCGGCATCCGCCGCGCTGCCTTGCTTACCTATACCATAATCACGGTTGCTGCCCTGATTTTGTTGGCAGCAGGAACCTTCACAGCTGCAGATGGTCTATTGCGCGGAGTGCTTTTTGCCGCCGGATTCGTATTCTTCTGGCTGATTCTTGGTGGATGGTTGGCTATTGCCCCAGCTGCTACAGCACAACTTTTTGGCCGTCGCTACTACAGCCGCAACTATGGCTTTGTTTACACAGGCTACGGTGCCGGTGCGATTCTGGGAACACAGCTCTCAGGAATCGCCCTTCGCCTCCCCGGCGGCTATCAAGCCTTGTTTTTCGGGATTGTCGCCACCGGCATTATTGGGCTAATAATGTCCAGCTTATTGTTACCCAGGTCAGGACAAAACGCCAACTAATCGATAGGTGTTTTTCTTATTGGTTGTTCGGGAATCGCCAGGTATAGAACAGCATAGGTCTCGCCATTTCGTGAAAGCACCTGAAAATGGTCAGTGCTGATTCCCAAATTACGCAGCATCATTATGCTCATTACCAGACCCAAACCGGCGCCTTCAGTATAATCCTCGGACTGCTCCATTATTTCGGGGAGGCTTTCTGCACCCCTGGCCAGTTTCAATTTCTGTTGAATCCGCTCGTTTTCTTCCTTCGTTAGAACGGTATTATTGCGAACTGCAATCTTTAGGGTTCGACCTTCCCGCTTGAACTGAAATTTGACATGCAGACCAGCTTCTTCCTGCATAAGAATATACCGTTCAATGTTGGCAACGGTTTCTTCCTTGAAATTCTGCATCCCGATATGGTACTCGGTGGGATTCAGGATATTCAGACCCTTCTCCTGAAAAAACACCCTTTTGGTATTCGCCTTTTTGGCGTTCCCGGCTAATTCATGAATGCAATAGGACAACTTGTTCTGCAGCTCTGGTCGACCAATCTCGCCCAAATATAATTCCAAAACATAGTCTATGTAGTTTCTTTCATGAGCAAGATAACGTGTAGTGACTATTGAAAGTACCTTCTCTTTTTCTATTGCTTCACTAACCTTCGCCTGATTGACTGACGTGTCCATGAGTACCTCTGCAG
>CAZDYA010000252.1:0-2676 GCA_964509515.1 uncultured Spirochaeta sp. | reverse complement strand
CGGCAACACTGAGCAATATTGTAAGCGGATGGGCCAGAGCGGCGATCGCTCCCAAACCAGCCAGCGAGCCGTTTACTATGACCCAACGCCAGATGCCCTCCATGCCGGTGTCAAAACCACCCCGGACAAAACCCAGCACAATCAAGGCCAAAACAGCAAGCGGCAACACAAACGGCAGCACCCGTCGCAGAATACCAGGCGGCGGAACATGGCTGATTTCCTGAAGGTCAGGCACTTCGGATTCTGCGGCCAATTTTTCCAGCCATTGAATAATTCCTGGAACATGACCAGCGCCAACTACCGCAACCACTTTTTCGCCAGGCGCCTGAAAGATATTGACCGCCAGGTATTCATCCCTCTCGTCTATTAGCACAGCTTTGGCCTGTGGCAAAAATTCGGCCAGCTCTTCCATCATGCCATGCAGCTCGCTCTTCTGTTTAAGCCGCTCCACCTCTTCGGCAGAAAACTGCTCGCGTGAAAAACCTGCCCCTATCAAGGCGGCGAGCAATTTATTCTTGCCCCACCAGTTAGTCTTGCTCCAGGCGCGTCGCAGGGTAACCTGGACCTCACGGTCACACAGCGAAAAAGGAATATTTTTTTCCTGGGCAAGAGAGACAGCCGCCATCATCTCTTCGCCGGGGCTCACACCAAGATCGGCGCCCAGCCGGCGTTGAAAACCATTCAACACAAAGTTGACCAGCATCAGAAAGCCTTTCTTCTCTCTGATCACCTTGGAGATATCAAGGTTCTGCCAGCGCTCCTTATTCGACAAGGCCTGAAAGCGGCCCTCATCGATTTCAACACATACCCTATCCGGTGTTTCATCCAGTATGATTGAACGAACCTGTTCGACACTGTCTCGTGATACGTGTGCGGTTCCAATAAGGACGATTTCTCGCTTGCCTTCGATACTAACCCTGGTGATTGTATCGCTTTCGTGAGTTACACTAATCATCATTACTCCTGATGCCTAATATTCTACTCGGTTAGCCCGAGCGCTTCCAGAAAACGCAGCCGGGTACCCTGCTCTCCGGGAAACAAGTCAACCGGGATTACACCTCCACCCATGTGGATGTGTCCCCCTCCGGATCCAATCCCTTGCAAGGCCTTGCGGATTATTTCACCTGCAGCATGGCTCGGATCTTCGCTTCTTACAGAGAGCCGATAATCTTCTCTGTCCTGTTGTAAAACTACAACAAAATGAACTTCCCTCAAACCCAGAAAAAAATCAGCCAGCAAGGCCATTACCTCGGGCGTGCAGGTTTTCTTGATTGGAATAAAGGCAAAATCCTCGCATATCACAACTTCATTTATGGCCTCGCGAAAGACGTTCAAATCGTTTAATGACAATGAGTTCTTTAGCACTCTACTGGCCTGCTGCCAATCTCCCCTGAAAAACAAAAAGGAAAAGGCTTCCAGATCGATGGGCGATACCCCACGGGTCATAAAAGCGGTATCCATCATTATCCCGAGTAATAGCGCTGTAGCGACATCGCCTGGCAAAGCGATTTCTTCTTCTTTAAAATACTCATAGATCATTGTAGAGCATGATCCATAACCTGGGCGTATATCAAAATATGGAATGGTTGGCATTTCCAATGCCTCATGGTGATCTATTACGCCAACGACGGTACCGGGAACCCCCGAGATATTCGAATTCCCAACGAAGCCATCAACAACTATGATCTGAGCTCCTTCAAGCCCGGTCATCTTTTGCTTTAATTCAGCACTGGAATAAATTTCAATCTCTAGCCGATCAATCGCCTCTTGCAAGCTAAAACTTTGAATCTCACCACCATAACAAAGCACGGCGGGGATATTCTTGACCTCCAGCAAATGCTGCAGCGCGTAGCCGGTAGCGACCGCATCATGATCAGGAAAATCATGCGCCTGAATCAACACTGGACGTTCGAGATCAAGAATAGAAATCAGTTGCGAAATTTTGGTCATTCCATATCCTTTGTTAAAGCTGTGGCCATTCGATATTCCGGCAAGCTTAGATGCTGGGTATCTGCAACATCATGCAGATACCGGGAGGCCAGGACAGCCTGCCCGTTCAGCATGTACTGCACACCCATATAAAACTTCAATTGGGTTTGCAGCACCTCATCATCCAGCTTCTGAATTTCCTGAAGAGCCAACTGATCGGATCCTGGATTCTGCAAGAAACGGGAGACGGCCCAAAGAGCACCATCACTCGGAATCCTCCGCCCGGACTCAGCCAGTTGTTGCCGAGCCTCCTGTTCATGCCCCGCCAGTTTCTGCGAAACCGCGGATGCGAACAAAAGACAATAATCACCGGGGGTCTTCTGCCAGGCCTCATAAAAAAACCTGTTGGCCCTATCATAGTATTCAAGCTCAAAACTCAGGATCGCAAAGGGTAAAAAAGCTGGGTGATAATCACGTCTGATACTTAAAACCTGATAGTATTCATCATAGGCCTGCTGGGTGCTTCCCATGGCAAAATACACCTCGGCACGCTGCGCATGCACAAAAAAGTCTCCAGGCCTGAGCTCCAAAGCCTTGGTAAAATCGCTTAAAGCCTTTTCTGGTTCACTGCCGCGGGAATACAGCCGCCCGCGATCAAGATAATGGAAGCTGTTTTCAGGCTGCAATTCTATGGCCTTGCTATAATCAGCGATGGCCTCTTCGCGCTTATCCAGGCCAATATAGGCT
>CAZDYA010000251.1:0-2685 GCA_964509515.1 uncultured Spirochaeta sp. | reverse complement strand
CTGCCATCGAAGCCAGCAAAGTAGGGCAAAACGGCCGCGGGGTGGGCGTTATTGCCGGCAAGATGAAGGAAATATCCAGCTTTACTCAGCAAGCATTACAGGAAATCGCTCAGGAAAGCCAAATGCTGGACAAAGTTTCCAATGAGGTAATGGAAAGATCCCGGCAACTGGTACAGGGTTCTGCCAAGCTTAAAGACGAGATACGCATCCTTTCGGAAATAAGCCAGAAAATAGCCAATCAAAAAGATACACTGGCCGGGCTGGTGTCGGGCTCAATAGAAGGGATCACCAGCAACAAGGAAGACCTGGAAGGCATCTACAGCCTGCTCAAGTAATCCATTGCCACCACAAGAACTTTGGTCTACAATCTCCAATATACGGAGACAATAAATGGAAATACTAACCCTGAATTGCGGCAGCTCGTCGCTTAAATACCAGCTTTACGACTGGGACAAGGGCTGCATAGCGGCCAGCGGCATCGTAGAACGCGTAACCCAAAGCGGGTCTAAAATTGAACACCAGGCCTCAGGCAAAGACGAATACGAAAAAAAGCAGGACTGCCCCACCCATGCCGAAGCCATCGAGCTGATCCTTGAAGCCTTAACCGACTCCAAATATGGGGCGATAAAAAGTATCAATGAGATCAAGGCCGTTGGCCACCGGGTGGTACACGGCGGAGAAAAATTCAACCGTTCAGTATTGGTAACCCCGGAAAGCATCGCAGCCTTCCGCGAACTCTCCCATCTGGCACCTCTGCATAACCCGGCAAATATTATCGGCATAGAGGCCGCGCAAAAAGTTCTGCCGGATGTTCCCCACGCTGCCATAATGGACACTGCCTGGCATCAAACCATGCCTCGTCATGCCTACCTTTATGCCCTGCCTTACAACTGGTACAGCGAACATGGGGTACGCCGCTACGGTTTTCACGGGACATCATTTCTGTACACAGCAAAGCGGGCTGCCGTGCTGCTGGAAAAGGACCCCTTCAAAACCAACCTGATCATTGCCCATATCGGCAACGGCTCCAGCATATGCGCCATCAAGGACGGCGTTTCTGTTGACACTTCAATGGGCCTGACCCCGCTGGAAGGCCTGATCATGGGAACCCGCAGCGGCGACCACGACCCTGCCATCAGCTTTTACATGATGAATAGTGCCGGCATGACGGCCGATCAAGTAGAAAACGCCCTTAACAAGCAAAGCGGTGTCCTGGGCATCACCGAGAAGTATGTTGACCGCCGCGATATCGAGATAGCAGCCCAAGACGGGGACAGTCAGGCTCAGCTGGCTATCGATATGGAGGCCTACCGCATACGCAAGTATGTGGGCGCCTATGCCGCTGCGGTCGGCAAGCCCGACGCCATTGTTTTTACCGCCGGCGTTGGAGAACGCGGGCCGATAATCAGGCAAAAGGTTCTGGAAGGCCTGGAGGCCCTTGGAATCAAACTGGATAGCGAGCGCAATTTCGCCTCCATGACCAAGAATGCTGAAACCGAAATCAGCACCCCGGACAGCCCGGTCAAGGTATTCGTTATACCGACCGATGAAGAACTGGTCATGACCGAAGACACGTGGGCGCTGATAAACGGCAACTACGATGTCCATACGAACTACACATACCGTTTCCAGGACCCGACTTACATAAACGCCGACCGCAAATCAAAACTGCCCAAAGACCTGAAAAAATGGCCGGGCCTTGCCGGGATTTTGACGAAACCCTGGCAATAATGCGCGACAGGAGAAAAAACATGAACATTGCAGTGTGCTATTTTTCCGGCACAGGGAACACCGCTTATGTCGCAAAGATGATAGCCAAACGGCTGTCCGAAGGCAGCGCCCAATGTTCATGCAACTCCATTGAAGAGCCCGGATGCCTGGAAGCAATGCAGAATGCCAATACCATAGTCATCGGTTATCCGGTATACGGCTCTTGCATTCCCCGCATCATGCGCGAATTCCTTGATAAGAACCTGGAAATCTTTAAGAACAAGTCCGTAAGCGTTTTCGCAACCCAATTTCTTTTTTCCGGAGACGGAGCAGCTTTGGCAGGCCGGCGTCTGAAGCGGGCCGGCGCCAGTATTATCTGCCTGCGGCATTTCCGCATGCCCAACAACCTCTGCGGTCTACGTATTTATCCAGTACGCAACAACAGCATCAAGGATAAACGACTAATTCAAAAAACCGAAAAAAAGACCGGTAATTTTTGCGCCGAAATACTTGCCGGAAAAGGAAGACGGCAAGGCAACAATCTGATTTCTACCGGACTGGGCTTTTTATTGCAACGCGCACTGTTTTCGATAGGCGAACAACAATACGCCGAAGCCATCCGCTTTAATGCCGAGGCCTGCACCCGCTGCGGACTATGCGTTAGAACCTGCCCAACGGCCAATCTTCACCTGGCAGAACCAAGTGAATCCCTGCCAATAAGCAACGATGGCCGCTGCACACTTTGCTACCGCTGCATTAACAATTGCCCTGAAAGGGCAATATCCTTCTTTTCAAACCGCCAACCTGAAAGCCAGTATATTCCGGTATGGAAGCTGCCTTAAGCGCCGGTATAAAGCTTAATGCCTAAACAGCAAACGAACATAAACATTATCGTTCGACGGATTGCGCCTTAAGTCCTCGCTGGCCGGTTCAAACAGGTTGATATCCGCACCACCAGCAATCGTCCAATGATCG
>CAZDYA010000250.1:0-2702 GCA_964509515.1 uncultured Spirochaeta sp. | reverse complement strand
GGCTTATGCCCAGCCCCTGGTGGAGCTGGGGACGGCCAAGGTTATTGGCTATGAGTGTCTGATGCGGCTGCGTGATTCATCCGGTGTAATCATGGCCCCCTGGCAGTTTCTGGATGTGGCCAAGGGCAGCCGGTATTATCCTGATCTTACCATTCAAATGCTGCTGCAGGCCTGTGATGCCTTTGCCAAGGCCAGCTGTCTATGCACCTTGAACTATTCAATTGTCGATATCGAAAACGAGAGGGTTGTTCAGAAAACAATGGATATTTTGAAGGAAAACCCCGGTTTTGCTTCGCGGCTGGTAATTGAGTTGGTTGAGCAGGAAGACGGCAGCGATTTCGAGCTGGTAGCCGATTTTATGCGTGATGTCCGACAGCTTGGAGCCCAGGTGGCGATTGATGATTTCGGCAGCGGCTATTCCAATCTGCGCCGTCTTATGGAGCTTGATTTTAACTATGTCAAGATTGATGGTTCGCTGGTGCGGGATATTACGGTCAGTCAGCGGGCCAAGCAGCTCACTGATTGGGTTGTTGGTTTTGCCGAACAGGCCAAGGTAAAGCTGATTGCTGAATTTGTAGAGACCGAAGAGCATCGCCGTTTGTTGCTGGATGCAGGGGTGGATTTGGGACAGGGCTATTTGTTCGGTCGTCCGGAGCCATTGCGGGTAATCAAACAGAAATTGTATGCGGTGTTTTTCGGTTGCTGACCGATTTTGGGGCTTGTCAACTGACTGTATTGGATATACTTTACAATTATGAGTACTACACAGACAAAAACCATTTCTGAGTTGTTTGCTTCGAGTGTACAGAAGTACCGTGATTTGCCGGCGCTTGGCTTTGTTGATCAAGCTCCACTGAAATACGGTAGTCTTGATGAATTGACCCGCCGTCTGGCCTTGGGTTTGCGCACACTGGGTGTGCAACCGGGCGACAAGGTGGGTTTGTTGTCGGAGAATATGCCGAACTGGGGGGCTGCCTATCTGGCAATTGTCCGGATGGGCGCGGTAGTGGTGCCCATACTGCCTGACTTTTCTTCCCCCGAGGTCGCCAATATTTTGTCGCATGCCGATGCCAGGACTGCTTTTGTTTCGGAAAAACAGGCGCCCAAGGTAAAAAGCATTGAAGATGTGCAATTTATCAGTCTTGATAGCTTTGAGCTTGATGGCATCTCGATTCTGGGTGAGACAAACGAAAGTGCTGATGTTGCAGTGTCAGATGATGAGCTGGCTGCCATTATTTACACATCTGGTACAACCGGCAGTTCAAAGGGAGTAATGCTGACTCATGGCAATATTGTCAGCAATGTAAAGGCTTCCTTGCCCTTGGCGGAGATTCTGCCAGGAGAAACCATGCTGTCGCTTTTGCCATTGTCGCACTCATATGAGTGTACGCTTGGTTTTCTGGTTCCGCTGGCTGCTGGCGCATGTGTTTACTACCTGAGTAAGCCGCCTTCACCATCGGTATTGATGCCGGCACTGGCTTCCGTCAGACCGCATGTGATGTTGAGTGTGCCACTTTTTATTGAAAAGATTTTCCGCAACAGCGTTTTGCCAAAGCTCAAGGCCAAGGCGATACTTAGAATTTTGTATGGAATTCGTCCTATTCAGCGCTTGCTTCACAAGGCTGCCGGTCGCAAGGTCTATGCCATGTTTGGCGGGCGTTTGCACTTTTTCGGTGTAGGGGGGGCTGCCTTGGCGCCGGATGTCGAGAGATTTTTGCGTGATGCCGGTTTTCCATATGCCATTGGCTATGGGCTGACAGAAACCTCGCCGCTGGTTGCCGGAACCGGGCCCAAGTATACCACCTTTCATGCTATAGGACCGGTAGTCGAGGGTGTCACCGTTCGGCTGGATAACCAGTATGGCGGCAAGGGCGAAGGTGAAGTCCAGGTCAAGGGCCCTAACGTTATGCGCGGTTATTACAAAGATGAGAAGCGCACCAGCGAAGTTTTTACCGAGGATGGCTGGTTCAGAACTGGTGATATTGGGCATTTTACCAATAAGGGAGTGCTTTCAATCCGCGGTCGCATCAAGAATATGATTCTGGGTGCCAGCGGCGAGAATATCTATCCTGAAGAGATCGAAGCCATCATTAACGAGAAGCCCTATGTCGAGGAATCGCTTGTGCTTCAGAAGGGCGGCCAGCTGGTGGCAATGGTTTATCTGAATTACGAGGCCCTGCTGGATCATGTGGCCAGTATGTATTCTAATGTCAAGGACTGGCATGCCGAGGTTCAGCAGACGGTCAAGGACAACATTACAGATAGCGCCGATTATGTTAACAAGGGAATTGAGCGTTTTCGTGCTGATGTTGATTCCTATGCGTCAGAATTGCGACAGCGAATCAATGAAGAGTTGAATGCTTTTAGCCGACTTGCTGATGTAGTTTTGCGATATGAGCCTTTCCAAAAGACCCCAACCATGAAGATCAAGCGCTATCTTTATAGCGTCTGATTTTTTCGCCATGACTGGCGGCAGTATTCAAGCGGGCTCTGTTCGCAGTGATTTGCCGCCTGCTCACTGGCATAATCGTTAAATTGGGCGATGTTGCCACGGAACAGTAAATCCAGTCGTAAATCAGGCAGCCACAGAAAGCTGCTGTCAAGGGTTCCGCAAAAGCCGCGGTGAACCTTGTGTTCGCCGCCCATGCCGGGGTTAAAATAGCGGATGCCCTTGCTGATGGCGTGTTCGATTGGTGTGTAAT
>CAZDYA010000249.1:0-2728 GCA_964509515.1 uncultured Spirochaeta sp. | reverse complement strand
CAGCAGGCCTGCTACGACACGGCCCAGTACATGGCCGACGAGATCGACAAACTGGGCCCGTTCAAGATCATCTATGACGGCCGCGGCGGTATCCCGGCCATGAGCTGGTCGCTGAAAGAGGGCGTCGATCCCGGGTTCAATCTCTTTGACCTGTCTGATCGAATCCGCATGCGCGGTTGGCAAATTGCCGCTTACAGCATGCCGGCCAACCGGCAGGATCTGGTGGTCATGCGCATCCTTGTGCGCCACGGGGTCAGCCGCGACCTGATCGATCTGCTGGTCACAGACCTCAGAAGCTGCATTGCCTACTTTGAGAAAAATCCGGTGACCCATAAGGGCACCGAAGAAGAGTCCGGCAGCTTCAAGCATAGCTAACAGCCGGAGCAGTCGGTAAACGACGTTTGGAAGGTCAGGGCCTGGGCCGGTCAACACCGGTTCAGGCCGGCCTCACTAAAAGGGAGGAAGACATACTATGGATAAGTCAATATTCAAGAAGCACAGGGGCCTGCCTGGAAAAGCACGATGGCTGACCGGCGCCAGTTTTTTGACCGTGATAGCGATTGCTGTCGTGCTTACCGTGAACAGCGCTCAGGCTGCCGGTGCCGCGCAGGACCGAACGCTGCATTCAGATGACGGAGGCAGGATACTGCTGGCGGCCAGCGACGCTCACGCAGCAGATACGGCCAAAAAGGATTCTGAAGCCGCCAAGCCTGCTGAAAAATCTTACGGACCGATCGGCTCGATTTTTAATTTTCTTCATAAACAGCCGATCGTTTTTCTTTTGCTGGCGCTGTCCATCGGTTACCCCCTGGGCCGCGTGTCGTTGCTGGGCATTTCGCTGGGGCCGACGGCCGGAACCCTGCTGGTTGGCGTGGCGATTTCGCTGACCGCCCAGGTTGCCTTTGGCATCACCTACTCGATCCCCGGTATACTCTCATCGATATTTTTGTTGATGTTCATGTATGCTCTGGGGCTTAAAGTGGGCCCGCAGTTTTTCTCCGGCCTCAAGTCGGGCGGCGTGGCATTCATTGTGATCGGCCTGACCGTCTGGATACTCAACTGGGTCATTTGCTTTTTCGGGGTCAAACTGGCCGGCCTCGAACCCGGTTTTGCCCCGGGCATCATCTCGGGCAGCTATACCATTACGGCCATCATCGGCGTGGCCCAATCGGCGGTCACCAGCGGTGCCTACAGCCCGCCGCAGGGAATTACGGCCGATCAGATCGGGGCCAACATCGCCGCCGGATACGCCATCAGCTACCTGCTGTCGTCTGTGGGTATCATTCTGCTGATCCGTTACCTGCCGCAAATGTTCGGCCGCGATCCCGTGGCTGATGCCAAGGAAGCCGAAAAGGAGATGAGCGGCGGCGCCACCGATCCAGTGCCCGGCGCAACCGGCTCGCTGCTGGTGGGATTCTCCCGCTTTGATATTCGCGCCTATGAGGTCGATCACGAGGAGATCATCGGTAAATCCGTTCGGGAGCTTTTTGAGCGTTATCCGAAAGGCCCGATTCTACAGGTTGTGCGTGACGGCAAGGTGATCAAAGCGGGCGAGAATCCAACGATCCAGAAAGGCGATATCATTTCGGTCCGTGCCGATGTTCACCGGCTCATCGCAGGTGGCGAAAAGGTCGTGGGGCCGGAATCCGATGAGCCCCTGGCGCGCGATATTCCGATCGAAGCAGCCGATATCCGCGTCGGCTCCCACGATATTGCCGACAAGACGCTGGCCGAGCTCGCAAAGAAGATTGGCTTCGGTCTGCAGCTTAAAGCCATGTTCCGCCTGGGTGAGGAACTACCGATCCTGCCCGACACAAAGGTCCACGTGGGCGACGTTCTGCGGGTCATCGGGCCCGATTTTTGTGTGCAACACGCGGCCAAGGCCCTTGGTGGCAAAGCGATCCTTGACAGTGCCGTAACCGAGGTGATGTATATGGCACTCGCCATGGCCGTCGGCTATATTATCGGCAGCCTCAGCCTCACCATCGCCGGCATTCCCTTCGCTTTAGGCACATCAGCCGGTTGTCTGCTGGCAGGTATATTTGTCAGCTACTGGCGCAGCCGCAATCCGGAATTCGGCGGACCGGTGAGCGAGGGGGCCCGCAGCTTTATTCAGGACATCGGACTCAATATGTTTGTCGCGGTGCTGGCGGCCAATGTCGGCCCCAAGGTACTGAGCTCGTTCCAGGGATTTACAGTGGTTTGGATCGCCGTCATCGGCACCCTCGGAGCGCTGGTCCCGCCCTTTATTGCCTTTGTAATCGGCATCAAGGTGTTCAAGCTCAATTCGGTCATTGCCGACGGTGCGAGCACCGGGGCACGCAACAGCACGCCCGGCCTCAATGCGATCTGTGATCAATCCAAGAGTGCGGTGGCGGCGGTGCCCTATCCATTAACCTACGCCATAACGACGGTCCTGGCCCTGATCGGCGGATATCTCGCGATGATTCTGTCCTGATCCTGGAACCGACCGTATGTAATGTGGAGCGAGGGCCGTGTCCACCAGTGTGGTTAGGCGGCCCGCTCTAATTTGTGGAGGCAAATTCGATGCATGAGGCAGATAAGGGCGTTCGCGTGGCCGTCAACGTGATGCGAGCGCGCCTGACGGTGATCGGTTTCAACATCGCGATCGTTTCATTTCAGCTCGTTCATCTATATGGACTGTCGGGCGGTATCCGGGTGCCCGGAATGAATCACCCGGTACACCTGATGGCGGATATCGCGCTTT
>CAZDYA010000248.1:0-2747 GCA_964509515.1 uncultured Spirochaeta sp. | reverse complement strand
ACCGCAAATGGCGGTCGTATTGAATTAAGCGGGGCGGCCAATCAGACCCTGGATGCCGGGCCAACGGCGATATTTTATGACCTTAGGGTGAACAAAACCGCAGGGACCGCGACCTTTCAAACAGATGATATCAATCTTTCGGCTGGTGGCACATTAACAGTAAGCGACAGCGCCGGCACGACATTTCAAACGGCGGTGAATGTGCCGAATCTGGTGCTGACCGGCACCACCGGAACCATTGCATTCAACAATAATCTTGATGTAACAAGCGGCTTAACCAATGCCGGCGGCAGCTTTGACCTAACTTTTAACGGCGCGGCCGGCGGCCAGACCACCACGGTGGCAGGCAACACAACACTTGGAACCAGCGGCACAGTGCAGCTGGGTAACGATGCAGCAGACAGCAGTGAGTTTACCGCTGGGCTGACGCATACCGCTGGCGATACGCGCCTGGCCGGCAGCCTGACTACCACAGATTCAGCCGTCTCATTTACCAATTTGATTTTGGCAACCAATAGCGATATCTCCACTGATGGCGGCACGGGGGCCAACATTGCTGTGGCCGGGGATCTCACCCGCGACGGCGGGGCATATACGCTGGACCTTACCGCCAATACCGGCTCGCTAGTGCTAACCGGCCAGGTGGGCACCGCCGCCCAAGCGCTCGGCGCGGTGCAAGTGGTTTCGGCCAATCACCTCGGCGGCAACGCCGCCGCGCCCCCGACCGCCGATGCCGGCGCAATCTTCGCGGCCAGCTTCACCCAGGCTGCCGGCACCGGCACTACCCGTTTGTCCGGCGTCACCCTTACCGGCGCCTTCGCCCACTCCGGCACCGCCTTGGACCTTAACGGCGCCGTAACGGCCCCCGCCGGCCTGAGCACCAGCGGCACCACCTTCGACAACACCGGCGGGACCATCACCACCACCAACAACGACATCGTCATCAATCACAGCGGCGCGGTTACCATCGGCGCTGCGCTGAGCAGCGGAAGCGGCATCATTGATATTGATTCCAGCGCCTCCACCATAGCCATCAACGCCGGCATAAATGTTAGCACCGGCGCCGTCACCATAGATGCCAACGGGCTTACCACTGTGGCGGCAGCTGGCGACATCAGCGCCACCGGCGCGGCAACCGTAGACTTTGGCGCTACCCGTGCAGGCACCCTCAGCACCGCCGGCGATATTGTAAGCACCGGCGGGGCCGTTCGCCTGTACCGCACAGCCGTTCTGACTGGGGATATAAGCATCGATACCACCAACGCCGGGGGCGCGGCCGCAGGGGCCAACATTCAAGTCGATTCCACTATTCAATCCCCCGGGACTCCGTATTTTCTGGAACTAAACGCCGGGATCGGCGGCACGCTTAGCCTGAACGATGCAATTGGCGGTGGCGGCAATCCGCTTGATCATGTGCGCATTCTGGGCGCGGCCAGCCTTGATGGAACCCCGGCCACCCTCGATCTGCAGTATCAGGATTTGTATATCGATGCTAACGGTTCCACGCTTGTTTTGCAGAAGAATCTGGATGTGAACAATTTCTACTTTTACCGCGGTACACTGGATATTTCCGGGCGAACGCTCACAGGCGTACAGGATACAGTTATTTTCGGCACTGCTTATGATCAGAATGATTATGACTGGGATCCGTCTAACACCCGCTTTGCCTATTTTGGCGCTGCTGCTCTTGCTTATTACCCGGCAGATGGTACCTATGCCGCGGGGGCATTCTCAACAGCAACATCTGCCGCTTTTACCGCTGCGGGGCTGACCGGCAGCACTATCAACGTTGGGCAGAGCTTTTACAACAACGGTGCCGACATGGATGCGGGCGCTTTTACTTTGAACATACAGGCAAACGCCGGCACCACATTGGCCACCTTGAATATCACCGATGATGTTACTGCCGACCAGTGGGGAACTCCCTATGCGGTGGCTTTTAACATGACTGCTGCAGATGCCCAGACAAATGGCGGATGGGTAACAGCTCCCGCTATTGTGGCCGATCCCGATGGCGCCGGTCCTGAGCTGGCCGAAAGCAATCATAATGTGATCGATGGCGGGGGGAACGATACCGGCACCGGTAACTGGCAGTTCTTGCGTCCGCAGATCAACACGGCGGCCACTCAGTATGATGACGTAATACATGTCACAATAACAGATCAAACTTCCGCCCCCATGCTTATTGAAAACAGCAATGATGAAGTCAGAACGCTGGTGGCAGCGGCAACAGGTGCTTTGGAAAATGGGTCAATCTGGTTTCATTCGGCAGCGGCGCGGAAGTTTGTTGCTACATTTACCGATGCCGAGTGCACAAACTCCACTACAGGTGAGGGGGATATTTCTGAATTCTACATACAGACAAGTACCGGTGACCGCTGGAACACCGATGCAACCGGCATCAGCGCCGGAGATGCCGGCAGCAGCGACCGCGGCCGCACTGGAGTAAACCCAGTGCATCAGACCTATGTGCCGGACATCAGTATGATAAAAGGCTTGCTGCGCTCAGTAGATGGATTTAGCATGATTCGTGCTTACGGAATGGATGCCGTTGGCGGCTACACCGCTTTCCCGGCATTTACCGCTACCACCGACGAGACCGAGCCGGTGCTGATTTCGGTGTATGCCATGCGTGCTCCACATTATCGCCATGACCCTAATTTTGCTGCGCCCGAAGCATGGGATGCGCATAACTATTTACACTTACGCTACTCCGAGCCGGTAAATATTGGTACAGATGCGGCCTT
>CAZDYA010000247.1:0-2757 GCA_964509515.1 uncultured Spirochaeta sp. | reverse complement strand
TATTCGCCGTGAAAGCCGCCAGGAGACACCAAGCGCCGGGGTGAACTCTACAGGGACGAGCGGGTCTATAATGATGCCGTTGACCGACAGGATGCGCAGGCCGACAGAAAAACCGGCGTAGGGGTATAGATTAAGCGGGTTAGACCATTTTTCCAGGCGGTAACTAACCCCTATTTCTGCAGTGCTTAAGGGCAAGGAAAGAAACAGTGACGGGTCTTCGTCGCCTTCGTGGTTGGAATATTCGCTGAAGGGCTGAATGCCTATCAGATAGGTTGTGAATCCGCCGTGCAGGGCCAATCGTGATTCATCCCACATGTAGCCGGCACTGAAAACGGGGAAGCTAAGCATCTGCAGGCCGGTTTGTAAAAACCAGCGGTTGCGTGGAGCCTGCTCCGGGGTGATATCCAGGTTGGCGTCCTCTGCCAAAAAAAGGTCGCGGCGTACCGGGAAATGGTTGCGCAGGGTGCTTTGCATCCGGTACTGGGCCGGGACGGCCAGCTCAATCTGTACCGGGGTGTTGGCAGCCGTGTCTTCAGCCGACTCCTCTGCTGGCGGAGCTATCATTTCGATTGCTTCTTCCTGATTATCAGCCTGGGAGATCAGTATGCGGCTGCCGGGCAGGGCGGTGATACTTAAAATGGCCGTATTTTGAATCGGGACAAGGACTTCGCGTAGCTGTTCGATGGCTGGGTACCAAAAGCCGCCAAAGATGTTGCGGTAGCGGCTGTCTATCTTTCCGCTTAGGGAAAACCGGGCGGTTTCGGCCTCTTCGAAGACGTCGGTTAGGCGGAAATCCATGTTGACAGCTTCCATCGAGCCGCTGATGCTGACCTCAAGTACGGTGTCAGCACCGTTGATAATGGCCTGGCGGTTCAGGTCGGCTTCTTCCTCGGTATTAAGCGGCAAAACAAAGTCGGTTTCGGCCACCTGCTTTTGCAGATTCAAAAGCAGGCTTTCAAGTATTATCTGCTGCTGTTCGCCGGTAAATGTGCTTTCCGGGCTGATGCTGCGCAAAAGAAGGGTGCGTCGTGCCGCCTGGGCCATGACAGGGCCGGCGGCAACGATCATGATGGTCAGGGTGAGCAGGATGGTTAACAGGGCCTTGCGGCGGAGGGTCATCATTGCCATCCTCCTTCTCCGATGGACAGCGAATACAGGGTGGTGGTTTCCTCTTCGAATAAAAACCACTGTCCGTGGATGCTGGTCATGGCCAGAAAAATGTCATGACCGGGGATCAGATCGCCAAATAGGTCTCGCCAAGCGTAACTCGGGCCGGGGGTGACTTTGTTGGTGCCCAGTTTATAGCTGGTCAACACGGTATCCTTGAGTAACCGTTCGCGGCTTTCGTGATAGTCGACGTTTTCATCGGCAATGTTAATGGTCACAAAGTATTCACCGTCGAATAGAAACGTAGTTCTTTCAAAATTGATGGCCGGTATCAGGGCGAAGGGCACGGGGTCTGTAGCTGTAAACGGGTCGACCGGCAAGAATAACAGCAGGTAGAGGCATAGGCTGGAACCATGCTCGCGGATCTCGGCGATCAGCAAGTTGCCCCCGTCGATTGCATAGGCAGAAAGCAGTCTGATTTCATCGTAGGCGAATCTTCCCTCTTCATAAAGACTGTAGTTTTTTGCGATTGCAGCAGCACTGATTTTTTCCCTGGCAGAGGAAAGTATGGTGTATGGGTTGTTAAAAGAAGTACCAGCTGCACCACCGCTCCAGGTGCCTAAATGATCCATAATAAGATCTCCCGATGCCGTTGCATCATAACTTAGGTTTATTAAATGATCATTCCCATTGCTGAGGGTCAATATCCTCTGCTGGGTATCCCCGCGATGGGTATTGGCCCAATCTTCCGGGTAGATTGCCGGTTTGTCGGCAAAGGGGAAAAAGCGGTTCATGCCCATGTCCAGCCGCCCGTCCAGGCGGTATTGCCAGGCGTAGGGGTCCATGTCGGTAAAATCATATTTATCATCACCAGTGTCGACGTCTTCGGTCGAGGTGCTGTAATCAAGCGATTCGGATAGTATATGAGCCACGGGGCTGGAGAAATAGCTGTATTTTTGCCCCACAATTACCACCGGTTTAATACTGCTGGGGGCGCCCGGGTACAGCTCAGGCGCCAATGCGTTTAGCGAGTATTCGCTTTCGGGGGCGGTCTCCATGCCGTAGTCACTCAGTTGCACATAATCGCGGATATAGCCTTGAAACGGCGGTAGCCCGCCAAAACCGTTGAACAGGATTTCACAGCTTCCAAGCACAAAAATCAGCCCGGATAGCAAAAGGCTGCTGATCAAGATGATTGACAGTCGGCGCAGTTTTGTTACTTCCATTTGAACATCACTCCTGCGGTCAATGGTATCATGGGCGGGGCAATGCTCAGCCCCTTGGGGTAGAAGTGCTGGTCAAACAGGGGCAGCGAGTAACGAAGTTCCTGCCGGATAAATAGTGACCAGCGCGGCATGTTGTATTCCCAGGTCAGGGCCGCCAGATTGAGGTAGGTGTCTACGGCGGTCATGCCGGGGGTGGTGTGAAGAATGGCGCCCAGTCCGGCGTTGTAGATTACCCGAAAGCGCGATGTAACCGGAAACAGCAGGTATTGGCCGAATTCCGCGCTCAGATCGTGGTGGTGGGTGGCTTCTGCCCCGCCGGGCAGGTCATCGCGCTCGGGCTGCAGCCAATAGTGGTAGCGTCCGCGCACAAAGGTCTGGTCGCTGATAAAATAGTAGCGGTAGGCCAGCCCCAGTCCCAATGCGG
>CAZDYA010000246.1:0-2759 GCA_964509515.1 uncultured Spirochaeta sp. | reverse complement strand
AAGCAAACTATCTAGTCAGCTTGCGATGCACATAGCGGTGCGGCCGATCAGCCGCCGCCCCCAACTGCTTGCGCCGCGCTTCGGCATACTCGGTCCAGGTGCCGTCATACCACACCACCCCATCATCCTCGAAAACCAAAAGATGCGTCCCGACCCGGTCTAGGAACCAGCGGTCATGGCTGATCACCATCGCACTGCCGGCAAAATTATCCAGGGCCTCTTCCAGCGCCCTCAAGGTATTAACATCCAGGTCATTCGTCGGCTCATCCAAAAGCAGCACATTCGCCGCATCCTTGATCATCATCGCCAGATTCAAGCGATTACGCTCACCACCAGATAGAACACCGACCTTCTTCTGCTGATCTGCCCCCGTAAAGTTAAACCAGGAACAATAAGCCCGCGAGTTAACCGTCCGGTTCTCACCCATCTGAATCAAATCCAGCCCATCCGACAGCTGCTCCCAAACCGTCTTGTTGCTATCAAGGCTCCCGCGCAGCTGATCGGCATAACCCAGCTTGACCGTCTCGCCCACGCGCACAGCGCCCGCCACCGGCTTTTCCATCCCTGCAATCAACTGAAACAGCGTCGTCTTACCAGCCCCGTTCGGGCCGACAATCCCGACCACCGCCCCCGGCGGCACCGTAAAACTCAGGTTCTCAAATAGCAGCTTGTCATCCCAGGCCATGGTCAAATCCTCGGCCTCGATCACCACCGAGCCCAGCCGCGGCCCGGCCGGCATCACCAGCTTGGTATCACGCACCTTCTCGCGCCCGCTCTCGCTCAACAACTTCTCGTACTGGGTAATACGCGCCTTGCTCTTGGCATGCCGCCCCTTCGGGCTCATGCGCACCCACTCAAGCTCTCGCGCCAGGGTCCGCTGGCGATCACTCTCGCCCTTCTCTTCCTGCGCCAAACGCTGCTGCTTCTGATCCAGCCAACTCGAGTAGTTCCCCTTCCAGGGAATCCCCTCGCCACGATCCAGCTCCAAAATCCAGCCCGCCACATTATCCAGAAAATAGCGGTCATGCGTTACCGCAATAATCGTACCCGCATACTCACGCAAGTGCCGCTCAAGCCACGCTACCGTCTCGACATCCAGGTGGTTCGTCGGCTCATCCAGCAACAGAATATCCGGCTTCTGCAACAGCAAACGGCACAGCGCCACCCGCCGCCGCTCACCACCCGACAAAACATCAACCACCGTCTCCGGCGGCGGACAACGCAGCGCATCCATCGCCAGCTCAAGCCGGCTATCCAGATCCCAACCGTCTACCGCATCAATCTTTTCCTGAATCTCACCCTGACGCGCCGCCAGCTTATCGAAATCCGCATCCGGATCCCCATAGGCCTCGCTCACCTTCTCGAACTCCGCCAGCAGCTCCAGAACCTCCGAAGCCCCCTCCTGAACAATCTCGCGCACCGTCTTGCCCGCCGCCAGCTGCGGCTCCTGCTCCAGATACCCGATCGTATAACCCGGCGAAACCGAAGTATCCCCGGTAAACTCCGTATCAACCCCCGCCAGAATCCGAAGCAAAGTCGACTTACCCGACCCGTTCAAACCCAGCACACCAATCTTGGCACCATAAAAATACGAAAGCGAAATATCCTTTAAGACCTGCTTGGTCCCATGCGTCTTGCACACCTTGTGCATCGAATAAATAATCTTCTTATCATCAACTGTACTCATGCGCGCATCCTATCACACACAGGCCCGCCAATCCAGCCAGCAGTCAAAGCATCATCATTAAAAAGAGATGTGCAGCGCCCGGCCATGCCGGGCGATCAACAGGGTGCCTGATCGCCTGTGCGCAGGCTTACCTGTGCCCAAAAAAAATCAATAATCCTATTGAAAGCGGGCTAGTCGCGATCTACAATTTTTATATGTCCAGACCAAAAAGCTGCCTATTAGCCATTTTACTTTGCACCTTGATAACCATGCCCCACCTTGCTGTCAGCCAGCCAGCCTCCAGCATCGAAAGGGCGCAAGCGCTAAAAGTTTGGGATGGCTATGCTGAACATGATTATGAAAGCTTTGCGCAGTACGCGCCGGCCAATCAGCCGATTGATCTGGACAACCCCGACTATGCCCTGCTAAATGCCGCCATTTTTTACGCCACCAACCGCCAACGCGCACAGGCCGGGCTACCCATATTTAAACACTCCCCGGCCATGGAACGAGCAGCCTGGATGCACGCCATCGACATGGCTGAACAAGGATTCTTTGATCACAGCAACACAAGGGATCGCCGCAAACGGAACCCGGGCAACCGCGCCGACCTTTTTGACGGCCACGCCAGTGCCGAAAACATAGCGCAATCATTCGGCATACAATACAAGGCCGGCACCAGGGTTTCCAGCACGGCCAACATTCCCCCTCACACCTACAATTCATTTGCCCAAGCCATGCTGATTCAATGGATGAACTCACCCGGTCACCGTGCCAACATCATGCGCCGAGGGCGTTACGAATACCTGGGCTGCGGTGCATACCCCCGACCACGCGACACCACCTGGCGCCGCTTTAACGGCGTACAAAACTTTGGCGCGGCAGATGACCCAACCGGCTAATTAATCACTGGTCAACAAACTCTCCAATTCAGCCACCGACATATCAACAATCACGGCAATCTGTTGCATACTCATGCCCGCTTCTTGCAAACGCCGGGCAACCTTCATCGCTTGCTCGGCGCGGCCTTCCTGCCGACCTTCCTGCCGACCTTCCTGCCGACCTTCCTGCCGACCTTCCTGCCGACCTTCCT
>CAZDYA010000245.1:0-2766 GCA_964509515.1 uncultured Spirochaeta sp. | reverse complement strand
GGAACACCAGCCATATTGCTGACAAAGTTGCCGGTCTGGGCGCTGGCGTGAACACCGGAATCGGTACGGCCGGCCGAATGTATGGCTACCGGTTGGCCGTGCATGCGTTCCAGCGCTTTTTCGATTTCGCCCTGCACGCTGCGTTCCTGCGCTTGTATCTGCCAGCCGCAGAAAGCGGTGCCGTCATAGGCAATCTGCACGCAGATATTTCGGTCTCCGCTCATTCACTTCCCTGTTGCAAAGAAGCGATCTCGGCCGTGATATGATCATACACGTCCCTGGCATTATCCAGAATAGCCGCCGGCTTGTTTTTACTGGCCTTGCCCATGCCGAAAATTCTGGCCACAGTTCTTTTGGCCACATCCAGGGCCTCTAACCTCTGCTCTGGATCCTTGCGTGGCCCGTAGCGGTATTCCAGCAAACCCATTATATACAAGGCCCCATCATAACCGTAATTTTTGTCCAAATCCGGGCCAAGATATGGCAATCCACCGATACTCTGTTCTCCGCTTTGCTCCATTTCAATCGCCAGACGATATAAAAACTGCGCCTTGCGATACATGATATCCCGCAGATAGTCGTAATTCTCACCAGGTTGTTTTCTATGCAAATCACTGCTGATCCATGCCGCCCGAAGCGATGAAACAGCCTGCTTGATCACCGGCGAAGCATCAACCGGGAATTCCTCATAACACTCGATTGCCAACAAATAGGATACCAGCCCTTCTTCCAGGCGCCTTGGCTCCTCGTAATTTAGATCAAAAACCACCGCTTCGGCATTCTTCCTGCGCCTTTCGCGCTGATCTTCCAGCTCTCTGGCAGCATTGGTATCTATCATCTCAAAATCGGCTTGAAATGCTGCATAAAAACAGTGTGGACAAACAGTAACAGGATAAACCAGCGGGTTGATTTCGCCATAACGACTGGAGACTTCGTAAAAGCGGCGCAGTTCCGGAGACAGCGAGCCAGCTATCAAACGACCGCGTCCTGTTCTCAATTCTTCGCGCCTGAATTCGCCAGTACATACCGGGCAGGTAATCAGATTCTTGGTAAAATAGGAGATTTCCTGATTGGCATTCCTTTCTTCATGATTCATTTATACTGCCCTCCAACACCACCATAGCAACTGAATAATCCCCTTCATGCCCCAAAGAAACATGCACTGACTTGATTTCCCTTTGCTCTGCCATCGCCCTTGCTCTGCCGTGCATATGTAAATGCGGCGCACCAAAATCATCACTGCGGATTTCGATATCACTAAGCACCAGCTCTCGCATTCCACAGCCCAAAGCCTTACCAAGGGCTTCCTTGGCTGCAAAACGGGCGGCCAGAGACTCTGGCTGATATGCATTATTGCGCCAACAGGCCTCAAGCTCATCGGGATGGAAAAAGCGCTTGAGGATACCGTCCTGCAAGCACCATTTCCGCATCCTGTCTATGCTGACCATATCCACGCCTATCCCAAGAATCACCTTGTTCCCTCGTCCTCAAGCACTCTAACAACAATAATTTGAGGTTCGATGCCTTCAACCACCACGTCATCTGACGCCTCGATCTGCACTGGCAGCTGATATTCGCCAGCTCGATCAATCCCGCTGGCATCCACAGATAATCTGAAGTATTCATCGACCGGCACACCGGTATCCAGGCTGCGTTTGACATGTTCAAGTACAAGCATGGCGGCCCTTATTTCCGCCCGTGTTCCGGGTATATTATCCAGAACCAGATTATCAGCCAGGCCATCGACAAACACTTCGACCTCATCAAAGCTTTCCTGCTCTATTCTTTCGCGTATTGTACCGCGCACATCGACTGTGTCACCACCGGAAAAGCGAATATTTTCACCGGGTCTTTCCAGACGAACGCGCACTTCAAAGTCATCACGCCGCCCGGCAAGCGAAACCGATTCGGTTCGAACCGAAGTAAGCTGAACAACGCTGCTTTCCGGTCCTTCGATGTCAGCAGAAGAAGGCGTCAGCACTACCTGCTCCAACTCATAGCCATAGGCAGGCTGATCCAAAAATGTTGGACGAATATCCACACTGCGGCGCAGTCGATATTCCAGTTCCACAGGGATATCAATAGGATCAACGCGCAATTCAACAGAGGTCAGCGACTTGGCCGCGCCCTTCATCTCAAGCTGTACCGCATGCCGGCGATAACCGGGTGATTTAATCTCGGAAAAGTCCACAAAGGCCATCACCTCTTCCTCGCGTAAACTGCTGACTGTTTCGGTTTCGCCCCGAACAAAGACCCTGACCGTTGCGGGTATGGGGCTGGCAGGAGCCATCGCCGAATCAATGCGTATCTCCAGGGGCACGGTAATATATCTTTCTTCCAGCTTCCCCAGATTAGTAAAAAAGAACAATAAGAAGGCCGCTGCCAGGCTTAAAACCTTGGCGGGCCAGTTTCGGGTTACCCGCTCAAACAGCGCTACCATCAAGCTGCATACCTCCCTGGGAATCTTCCCGCATCTCAGATGCACTCAAGTTCAAAGCCTCACCTAGTCTTTGATACAATTCGGCCACACTAAGGTCATAATAAAGATTGGCGTCATAGGCCAATGAAAGGGCGCCTGTTTCCTCGCTGACGACCAGAACAACGGCATCGGTTTCCTCTGCCAGCCCAAGAGCAGCACGATGGCGCGTTCCGAAGCTGCGCCTGATATCAATCTGCTCTGACAAGGGCAACACA
Organism: uncultured Spirochaeta sp.; assembly: GCA_964509515.1. Taxonomy (GTDB): domain Bacteria; phylum Spirochaetota; class Spirochaetia; order DSM-27196; family DSM-8902; genus Spirochaeta_B. The sequence continues at coordinate 72 of CAZDYA010000245.1, read as the reverse complement.
CAGGCCGCGGCCGCTATCTTGCTACCCTGCAGAACAACGGCACCGTCATGCAGGGGATTATCATGCATGAAA
>CAZDYA010000244.1:0-2777 GCA_964509515.1 uncultured Spirochaeta sp. | reverse complement strand
AAAAAAACCGGCGCACCAAAATAGTGCAACCGGTTTAAAAACAAGCAAGGGAACTTGCTTAGCGGGTAAAGGTGAATTCCATTTCACCGGTGTCGATGGTCATGGTGTCGCCGTCGACTTCATATGCCCATTCTTCTGCTGGAACTTCTTCGTCAACTGCCTGCCAACCATCTTCGGTCCACACACGGGTAACCTGGAAATTCATTGTTTCGCCATCGGCTGTCAGCTCACCGGCGAAAAGCTCGTTGAATTCAAGGGTGTTTTCAGTCAAAACAACCGATCGGCCGTCTGCCTGCCACTCGCCTGCATAATCAGGTGCTACCTGTCCCATGGTACATGCGCCCAAAGCCAGCACAGTCAATGCAATTACAAGGATATTCACTGCTTTCATATATCAAACCTCCTACTGGATTGCCTTACATTGATTATTCTAGGGTTGTTTGCCCCAGCTGTCAAACAAAAAATAATGGTGAATCACTTCTAACAAAATTTGTTGACAGAATTTAAGAACCCCCCTTAGAATTACATTGTGGCCAGGGGACATGTCACTCTGACTACATAAAGCTTTTTTGCGGAGGGCACATATGAACAAGTTTAAAAGAATAGTCCAAGTACTGATCGCAGTAACCCTGGTATTTGTAGGCGTACAAAACGCAGCTGCTACCAGCACATCAGAAAGCTTCTACTATCCATTACACCACCTTAGCTACAATGAATACTGGCAGGCCAGCTACCTTTCACCCGGTACTGTTCTGATTGTAAAACCCGGTTACCAATACTGGGGTCTGTATTCACGCTATTCCAGCGCTGAAAGCAAGGTGAAAGCCAATCAGGTACGCACCATCGTATTGGCAGGGGTAGGTAGCAGCTCACGCGGAACCGCCGCCATGGCCAAACTGATTGCCAATGCACTTAACGAACCAGTTGCTGGTATTGTTACTGGCTGGGGCGATTACAGCACCGCTTTTGAAGGCAGCCAGGGCTTTTTTATCGGCCAAAGCTATAATAAATCAGGTTCCTACTACTATGATACTGCTTCCTCCAAGCTTGACAGCCTGTATCGCGGCGGGGCACGCCCATATCGCGTTATCGGACACAGCAAGGGCAGCTTTGATTCAGCCAATGCCTTCTTCAAACTGAAGAACGAAGGCCGAGCATACATGTACAGCCAGACCACCTTTATCTCTTTCGGCCTGGGATTGTATGTACCAAGCGGACTGAATAATGTACGCAACTATCTGGGAACATCTGACGCCTTGGGTCAGACCAATACCACTACCGAACGGTATGTATCGTGGGTCAGCGGCAAGGGTCATTCACTTAATCCTGCCATGTCCATGCATGTTCCGGTTGCAGGCCGCCTGAGTCGCTAAAAAGTTTAGACACTTCTTTTAGTGAACGAGAATATGACAATTCGCCCGGCGTTGCCGGGCGTTTTCTTTTTTAGCCGTATCTGCTAGAATCCTTGGCATCAAGGAGTTCAAGTGGCACGTAGCGCATCCCCCATATTACGCATGACAGAAGGTATGCACCTCGAACAAATTCAGCGACACCGGCAAGTGCGCCGAGCGATTGAAGATATCAGTTTTTCCTGGGGCTACCGACCAATCGAGACCCCATTGCTCGATGAATACGACATATACCGCGAGCATATGGAGCAACTGCTGTTACAGGAAAGCTACCGGATGATAGACCGCAACGGCAAGGTAATGCTACTTAGATCTGATAACACCTTGTTCCTGGCCAGTCAACTTGGACGCCATTTACAGAACTCGGAATTGCCTTTGCGAATCAGCTACGCCGATTCTGTTATCCGCTACCAATCAGAAGATGAAATCTACCACGGCAATGGCTTTCAGACCGGTGCCGAGCTTATCGGTGTAGCCGGCAACGACGGCGATGCCGAAATACTCCTTTTGGCAGCCTCAATTTTTCGTCAGTTACAGATACCCCGTGCTGCCATGCATATTGGATCAAGACACTTGCTACATTGCCTCTTCCCGGCATCAGATTCAGCACGCATATCAGCGATAGCCGAAGCGGTTCGGTTGCGCCAGCAAGCCTCCATTATCGAGATAGCCGCTGAAAGCTGCTGTCCAGGGCTTAGCCCACAGCGCATCAGCCAGCTATTAAGCCTGATTGCCGAGAGCGAAAATGCAGCCGAAACCTTTGCCGATTATATCAGTGATGACCAGCTGCCTGAGCAAGCAAGAGCAGAAATAAGGCGCATTATTGACCTGGCCCAACTCATTAAACAACTGGAGCCCGATTTCGACATTCGCGTTGATTTTTCAGAGGTCGGTGTAAGAACCTACTACACCGGCATGGCTTTTCAGATTTACTGCGATGGAGCAGCCCGGCCAGCTGCCAGCGGAGGGCGCTACGACAGCCTGCTCGGCAGCTTTGGCTGCCAAGCCCCCTCGGTCGGCTTTGCCCTGATGCAATCAATCATTGAGCCCCTGATCCCCGCCGCCTGCTTTCATGCTGATAACATCAGCATCCAGCAGGCCCAGGGAAAAGACTTTTTATCACGCTGGAAAGCGGCCATCAGGATTCGCAAAAACGGAGGAGCGGCACAGTTATGAAAGACACCAGCAGCCCACTGACACTGGCCCTTCCCAAGGGCAGACTAACAGATCAGGTTCAGCAGTTTTTGAAATCCTGCAACATCGATATTGATTTTGATTCCCGCAAGTTAATGGCAGAGGACAGCCAGGGCCTGCTACGGGTTTTTTTGGTCAAGATATGGGAGGCATTGGCCTTATTTCGCTTGATTT
>CAZDYA010000243.1:0-2780 GCA_964509515.1 uncultured Spirochaeta sp. | reverse complement strand
CTGGTAAGGTCTATATCATCTTCCAGAAGGTTGGCCATTGTCAGGCCACCTTGCAGGTAGTTAACACCTATGCCAGCCGACACTGTGGGCTTAAGCTTGCGGCCTTCTACAATGCGAAAGCGCACGTCGGCACCAAGCAGTTGGTACTCCATGCCAATATCATCGAAGGTCGCTACAGATGGTGGTAGATAGCCGGCCTTGATGCCAATATCAAAAGGTAGCAAAAAACCGCCGATGCGGGCGTCAATCACGGCACCTGGAATAGGCATGCCTATGCCGTCAAGAAATGCCAGTTCCGCAAAGGGGTCTGCTCCTCCGCTCTCGCCAAAGGAGAGGGCTTCGTAGGAGTTGCGTACTGCGCTGAGCGGCATGGTTGTCGCGCCTACGGCAACACCGACTCCGAATCTGGGTGGCAGGTCGAATAGTTGTCCAATATGGGAGTGAGACCAGTTAAGACCAATCATGGAGTTCATAGGCAGGGCAGCGGCCACTTCTGTCGAGAAGGTGCTGAATGATTCCTGAATGCCCTGGTCGGCAAACGGGTCATCAATTGCGTATGCTGGTACTACAGTCAAAAAAAGGATCAATAAGAGCAATGGTAATGTATATTTTTGCTTTTTCATGTTTTCCTCCTTGTATTCTTCTTACAACGTATCACTGTTTAGGTGAAAAAACAAAGAAATCAGGGAACTAGCTCCTCGAAAGTCAGCTGTTGAAGCTTATCGGGAATCGAGGCGCTGTCTGCCGGCCAAATCTGGTATTTGCGGGTGAAATCAATTGGCCGGTAGGTTTCCTTGGCCTGGCGAAGGCCGGGATCACCAACATCCTGTTCCCTGTTGATTATCTTGATGTCCTGTGGAAGTTGTCGCGCAAATTCGCGGAAAATATACTGGTATATGCCTTTGGCTTCGTGATCACCTTTTTCGACATGAATGATGCAGGATTGACTTGCAGGCAAGTTTTCCCCAAGGGCAAAGGCCTTAGGCTTCCCATTTATGCTGGTGACCAAGCCATGCAAATCAAGTTCCTCAAACAATTCAATTGCCTCGCGGGCAGCAACATAATCGCCATCGTTGATGGCTTGTTGCCGCCATAATTCCAGAATGGACAATGCGGCGGGGATATGATTTGCAGTGAATATTTCAGTATGATGTTCCGGATAGCTGCGCTCAAAATTGTGTATCAGGTTGCGCTTTTTATGGAATTTTTTCCCGGGCAGCTCAGCCATCTCACTTTTGTCGTATAAATAATCGAAATTATCGCGGTCTTCCAGGATGGCGCCCCCGGCCTTTTCAATTGCATCCCTGTTTTCCAGAATAATCCTGCCGGAAGCGCCTCTAATGTAATCGTATTCCTTTAGGATAGCGCGTAGAAATTTTGCGTCTGCCGGCAAGCCTTCGGGAAACATGGTAAAGCTTTGGCCGTGGGCCTGGCCAGCCAGAATAAGTTTTCCATCAGGAAGCAATGACCAATGGTAGTCATAGGTTTGGCGAAAAAGATATAGCCCTGCAAAGGTGTGTTCGGATACGCCATCTGCCAAAAGATTCAAATTTGGGTGAAGCAGCTCCCGGGAAGCGATATTTATTGGTAAAAAGCTCGGGTATTCTGGGGGGACCATTTCAAGAATGTACTCAATATTGATCCAATCGTACAGTAAGACGGTGTTGGCTTTGCCGAAGTATCTCGATATCATCAAAATATGGATTTGAAAATAATTGCATCACGCCTGGACCAACAGCAGCAGCGCCTGGAAGGTGATGTCCTTGAACGATTTCTACGCTATGTAAAGATTCACACCACATCTGACCCGGACAATGATGCTTGTCCATCATCAGATCGCCAGTTTGACCTGGCAAGGGTGTTGCATCAGGAACTGCATTCGCTTGGTATTGAAGATCTGGTCATTACAAAGGAATGCTATGTGCTGGCCAGGGTTCCGGGTAATTGCCAGGTCGACCCCATCTGTTTTCTTGCGCACATGGACACCTCGCCAGATGTTAGCGGTCAGGATGTTAAGCCCCGGCTTTGGAAAAACTATGATGGGAAAAAACTGGACATTGGCAACGCTATTGTACTTGATCCTGCTGAAAACCCTCTATTGGCCAGGTACGTGGGGCAGACCATAATCACTACTTCAGGTGATACTCTGTTGGGCGCAGATGATAAGGCTGGGGTTGCCGAAATCATGACGGCGATTAAATTCTTTGTAGAGAATCCCGATATTCCCCGACCTCCGTTGGAAATTCTGTTTACCCCGGATGAGGAAATCGGTCGCGGGCTGGACGGTTTTAGTCTGGATATGCTTCAGTCAAAAGTGGCTTATACCTTTGACGGTGGGGAAGAAGGCGAGATTGAGGCTGAGTGTTTTTCGGCGGCCAGGGCCAGGATAGCCTTTCAGGGTGTTGCCATTCATCCCGGATATGCGCGCGGGCGAATGGTGAATGCGGTGAGTATGGCCGCTGCCTTTGTCGGGATGCTGCCACGTAACGAGAGCCCGGAGGCCACGGATGAGCGCGAGGGTTACTATGCGCCCGTTCAGATACGCGGGACACTTGATGCCGCCGAGGTCGAAGTCAACCTGCGGGATTTTGAAGCTGATGGCCTGGAACGGAGGGTGGCCTTGATTGAGCAATCGGCTGAGACTATCAGAAGACAGTTTCCAGGCGGAAGGGTTAGTGTCGAGGTTAATAATCAGTATAAAAATATGCGGGATGCCATTGCGCAGAATCCCTTGTTGATGGAAAGGGCCAGGCAGGCCATCAAGGCTACCGGTATACAGC
>CAZDYA010000242.1:0-2788 GCA_964509515.1 uncultured Spirochaeta sp. | reverse complement strand
ACCTGGAGGTTGGCATCCTGAAGGGCGTGTGTACCTTCCGCGAACCCCGCACCGTCAAGGTGGTTGCCAGCGGCAGCTTGCAGCCGGGGGTCTTTGCCAAGGATGTTATTTTAGAGATCATTCATCAGCTTGGGGTAAACGGGGCTACCGATATGGTAATTGAGTTTACCGGCGATTTGGTGGATTCAATGAATATGGAAGAGCGCATGACCCTGTCCAATATGGCCATCGAGGCCGGCGGGACCAGCGGCATCTGCTACCCGGACATGACCACGGTAAACTATCTTTGGCCCTTTATTCGCAATGAATTCGAGAGCAAAGAGGCGGCCTTGGCCGAGTACCGGCAATGGGTCAGCGACCCCGATGCCGTTTACGAAAAGACCCTGGAGATCGACGGTTCAAAGATTCCCCCAAGTGTAACCTGGGGCTACAAGCCTGATCATGTAAAGCCGGTGAGCGAGATGGTCGGCACCAAGGTTGATCAGGTGTATATCGGTTCATGTACCAACGGGCGCATCACCGACCTGCGGGCCGCCGCTGCCGAGCTCAAGGGCAAGAAGATCGCCGATTCCGTGCGGGCGATATTATCGCCGGCCACCCCGCTGGTCTGGCGGCAGGCGCTGGATGAGGGCTTGATCGACATCTTTACCGAGGCCGGTTTCTGCATTACCAACCCGACCTGCGGGGCCTGTTTGGGCATGAGTAACGGAGTTTTGGCCGACGGCGAGGTCTGTGCCGCCACAACCAACCGTAACTTTTACGGCCGGATGGGCAAGGGCGGCATCGTGCACCTGATGAGCCCGGCCACAGCAGCAGCAACAGCCGTAGCCGGCGAGATCGCCGTGCCGACCGCCTACAAGGGCTGATCGGCCAGCGGCGAACAAGGCCATTACAAGGTACAAGGAGAGAACAATGAAAGAATTTGGCGGACAACTTTTGACCCTGAACAGGGGCGACATAAATACAGACGAAATCATCCCGGCACGCTATCTGACCGAGATTACCAAGCAGGCCCTGGCACCGTACTTGCTGGAAGACCTGAAGCTGGACGGCTTTGATCCCGCAAAGGACATCGCCGGCAAGGCGGCCGTCCTGACCGGCGAAAACTTCGGCTGCGGTTCATCGCGCGAGCACGCCCCATGGGCCTTCGAGGTCAATGGCATCAACGTCGTGGTGGCCTCTGGCTTTGCGCGCATCTTTCGGCAGAACATGTTCAACTGCGGCATGCTGGCCATCGAGCTGGACGCTGCCCTGATTGCCGAGCTGATCGCCGATTTCGGCGGCCCGGATGCCAGCCTGGCGGTGGACCTGGATCGCAAGATCCTGACCTTTAGCGCGGCCGGCGCGGGTGCGGCCGGCAAAACACGCGAGGTGCCTTTCGAGCTTAGCGGCTACGATGAGGCCTTGGTGCGCGCCGGCGGTTGGGTAGACTACGCCGACAGCAATTATTAAGGCCTTGGGCCATCTGCGCCCAGTAAATAATCCTCCACATTGTCCGGGTTGATGACCCTGTAGCTGGCCTCCGGATAGGCTTTTGCAAAAGCGGCCGGGCAGTGTGGTTTTTTGGTGGCTGAATACTTGAACTCATAGGCCGTCAGTATCCCGTCGGCCTCCTCGATAAGATCAATCTCTTTTTGTTCCTTGGTGCGCCAGAAATACGAATTGACCCAAAGGCCCCGTGCGGCGATCAGTTTTTTGCGTTCCGAAACCAGCCAGTTCTCCCACAGGTTGCCAGCGTCATGCCGGCTCTCAATCTGACTGAAATTGGCAAGCACAGCATTTCGAATTCCATTGTCATAAAAATAGAATTTTCGACTGTTTTTAAGTTCATTTCTGGCATTCCGACTAAAGGAAGAAAGCCGAAAGATAATATAGGTCTGTTCAAGAACACAGATATATTTTTCGACAGTTTTGGCGTCCAGTCCGCACAGGCGAGCCAGCTCGGAATAGGAAACCTGTGAGCCTATCTGCAAAGCCAATGCCTGCAGCAGCCGTTCCAGTTTTTCCGGCTTTTGAATTTGTTCCCAAGCCAGTACGTCTTTGTATAAATAGCTTTGTGAAATCTCGCGCAGGGCATTCTTCTCGTCGCCAGGATTGCTGACGACCTCAGGATAAGAGCCAAATACAAGCCGGTGCGGTATTAGCCGTTTCTCGGTCAGTAGGCCATGATGTTGCACCATCTCGCCAAAGGAAATGGGGTACAGGTGATATTCACGCTTGCGGCCGGTCAGGGGCTCTTTTACCCTGTTCGCCAACTCGAATGAAGATGATCCGGTCGCAATCAACTGAATCTCTGGAAGCTGGTCGGTAACCAGTTTGAGCCGCAGTCCAATGTCGCTGATGCGCTGTGCCTCGTCGATTATCAGCAGCCGCTTTTTACCAAGAAACAAGCGCAGGCGTTCTGCAGTAAGGGTTTCAAACAGCCTGCGCACATCCGCATCGTCGCCGCTCATGTACAGAACATCACTACGTGAGGCCGGATATAACATATTCAGCAAAGATGTCTTTCCTGTCTGCCGGGCACCCAAAAGAATTATTGTTTTGCCTTTTCCTGCTGCGCTTTGCAGAACATCGGCCACCGCACGCTTTATCATTTCTGCCTCTTACTACCTTCATATTACAACTTTCTAGGAATGTTTTCCAGAAAAGTTAATACTTTTCGGGTTTTTATAGCTCAAGGCCCACCACCAATCACCAGCGAGCGTGGAAAATCGCTCGCGGTCGCGTTGGTAAAACCAGACAACAACATGGGTGTCCAGAAAGGTCATAGATCAGTCCCTGCCTGCCA
>CAZDYA010000241.1:0-2820 GCA_964509515.1 uncultured Spirochaeta sp. | reverse complement strand
TATCACCGATGCTGAATTCGTCACGGCCTTCCTTCAACTGTGTATTCTCTATTGCTTTTAATGCATTCATTACATGCTCCTTCCAGGTCTTGTAACTGTTTTATTCTGTTTCTTCCCGATACCGTTTTAACAAATCCGGCCGGTTCATACCGGTTTTTCTTATTCGCTGCTCCTGTCTCCAGGCAACGATCTCCGCATGATTTCCGGAGAGTAACACATCTGGCACAGAATGTCCATTAAAATTTGCTGGCCGTGTGTATTGCGGATACTCAAGCAAGCCGTTGGAAAAACTCTCTTCCTGCAGGGAATCCGCTGAAATAACCTCGTCCACCAAACGGTAGACGGCATCCATGATAACCAGAGAGGACACCTCGCCGGAAGAAATCACATAATCACCAATTGAATACTCGGCGTCTACCCATTGATCGATTATCCGCTGATCTATGCCCTCGTAGCGCCCACAAATAAAGACCAGATGCGATTCACCGGCCAGCTCCTGGGCTGCCTGCTGATCAAAAACACGCCCGGATGGGGTGGGAAAAACCACCTTGGTTCCCGCCGGTTTTTGACCACCGGGTAAAACTGTCTGCAAAGCAGCTTCCAGCGGCTCGGGTTTAAGCACCATGCCCGCCCCGCCGCCGAAGGGGGTATCGTCACAGTTGCGGTGAGTTCCGGTGCCGAAGGGGCGCAGGTTGATCAGATCCCAACCGATATGCCCACGAGCAACCGCCTTGGCCATTATCGATGTCTGCAGATAACCGGAAAGAATTTCAGGAAACAAGGTAATAACGCTGAATTTCATTCAATTATCCATTTAACACGCAGCTGAATTTCCCCAGCCTTGATATCAACACGGCCAATAAACTGATCCTGAAAAGGGACAACACATTGCCGGCCATCGGTTAAGCTCACATCAAACATATTGACAGCCCCGTTGTCCCATACCCCGGTAATCTCACCTATCTGTTCGACCGCTGTGCCGTTTTCATAAACCAGACGGCAACCAACCAGATCACCAACGTAATACTCATTTTTTTGAAGTGAAGCGGCAAACTTTCTGGGGACCTTGATAACCCAGCCGCGCAGGGCCTTGGCATCTTCGGGATTTTCTATTCCCTGAACTGCCATGATGACCGCTTGCGGTTTCCCGCGCACGCTTGTCACCTGATACTGCCGTTCCTGTCCGCCATCCGGCGACACGAGAACAACATTTTTCAGCTTGTGAAAATGCTCAATCTCGCCGGATGTACTGTATACCTTTAATTCGCCGCGAACCCCGTGACTGCCGGTAACATAGCCGATAGACAGCTCTGTCTGCATTAGTCCAGGATTTCCAGCACCACGCGCTTGCCGGATTTGGTAGAGGCCGCATTCAAAATTGTTCTAAGCGATTTTGCGATACGGCCGTGCTTACCGATAACCTTTCCGATATCTTCCTGGGCAACCCTCAATTCAAGAATTGTTGATTTATCGCCCTCGATCACTGCGACTTCTACCGCATCCGGCTCATCAACCAGTGCCTGAGCAACATAGGTTACAAGTTCTTTTTCCATTTTGTGCTCCTTTGCTTCCGCTGCCGAATACCGAAAAATGCTTATTTTACGGTGATATCGTTGCGGTTAAGCAGGCGTTTTACCGTTGGTGAAGGTATTGCGCCGTTCTTGAGCCATTCGCGGATACGATCTTCCTTCAAGCGAACCTGACCTTCCTCATCCGGGCAAACAGGCTGATAGTAACCAAGCTCTTCAATTGGCCGACTGTCACGCGCACTGCGGGAATCAATGGCTACTACCCGGTAACAAGGACGCTTTTTGGTTCCCAAACGCTTTAATCGAATCTTTACACTCACTTGTGCCTCCGTATTCTACTGCATACCACCCAGCTGCTGCATGAGCTGGGCCTGATATTTTTTATTTTTTGCGACCTTCTTCATCATGGTTCGCATTTTATCAAACTTTTTCAGCAGACGGTTCACCTGATATACGGTTGTTCCGCTGCCCTGCGCAATACGCTTGCGACGATTCATACCGATAATCCGGTAGTTCTCGCGCTCGCCAACAGTCATCGACTGCAGTATCGCTTCTTCATACTTCATCTCGCTGGTATCAAGGTTTTCTTCGTTAACCTTGCCCTGCATGCCGGGAATCATTTTTAACAACGACTCCACACTGCCCATCTTTTTGACCCGCTGAATCTGCTCCAGATAATCCTGCAACGAAAAAGTGGCCTTAGCCATCCGTTGCTGCAGATCGGCAGCTTCCTGCTCATCGATGGTCTCCTGTGCCTTTTCTACCAGGCTGACCACGTCCCCCATGCCAAGAATCCTGCTGGCAATACGCTCAGGATAAAAGACCTCGAGGTCCTCGGTTTTTTCGCCGGTGCCGATAAACTTGATTGGTACATCAGCAATGGTTTTTAGCGACAGCGCCGCCCCGCCACGCGCATCGGAATCGAACTTGCTCAGGATGACACCGGTCAAGCCGATCTGTTCATTGAATTCCTTGGCAATATCAACGGCACTCTGACCGGTCATGGAATCGGCAACCAGCACGCTCTCGACCGGATCAACCACCTTCTTGACCGCCTGCAATTCCTTCATCAGCGCGGCATCGATCTGCATACGGCCGGAGGTATCCACCAAAACCGTATCGAACAGCTCTTTTTTGGCACGCTTGAGCGCAGCCTTGGCCACCGCTACCGGATCCTTGGCACCGCTTTCAGCGTGCACCTCGACCCCGATCTTGCCGCCAAGCACCTGCAGCTGATCAACCGCTGCCGGATGTCGATCTTCACGGCGCCGCTTCGGACCACGTCGAAGAG
>CAZDYA010000240.1:0-2823 GCA_964509515.1 uncultured Spirochaeta sp. | reverse complement strand
GGTCAGTTGTGCCTGCAACGCAGCCACCTGTTTATCGGGGTGCCGCTGGAAAGGGCTTAGCGCCATGTATTCCGCCGGCGAGAATCCCAGAACCGTTTTTATGGAAGGACTGATATAGCTTAGCTCCATGTTCAGGTCGGCGGTCCAAATTATGTCAGAGGCGTGTTCGGTCAGCTGCCTGTATTTCTCTTCGCTATTCTTCAGGGCTGTTTCTGCCCGGCTGTTGCGCAGGGCGGCGGCGACAATTTCGCTGTAGGCGGCCATGATTTGCAAGGCAGGCATGGTCTGTTGCTTACGGAAGGCCAGCAGGGTGGCGCCGTATAGCTCTCCCCGGTGGGCATGTGAAATGGCGGCAAATTGCTGTAGACCGGTGGCAGTTTGTATGGCCTGGGATATTTTTGGTGGCAAGCTTCCGAAACTGAGCTCATGGATGGAACCAGGATATTCGACAACAGTTTTTAGAATATGCTGGTAGGCGCTGTTATCCAGCGGGGCGACAATGCTTTCAAGCTTTTTTCCGGCAAGGATGTGTACAGCCGAAAAAATTCCGCTATCAGAGCTGATCTTGCGAATGCATAAAGCGCGCTGAGCAGGGTCGTATTCGGCAAAATGGGCGTATGGGGCTTGGCAGTATTCGACGAGCCTGGGAAGGGCAATGTCTGCTATTTCTGCCGTCGATTGTGCGGAGTCCGCCAGCAGCCGCGCTGTCTGAATCAAGAATTCAAAGTCTTTGCTGTTTACTTCTTCCGTGAAATTCACTGCTGCCCCGATTCACTGCTGATTTTTAATTTGCATATTCATTATATCAGCATACTGTCTGGCCGGCAATATAATACCTGGTTCTTAATGGTCCGATTCCGAATGACAAAAGCATTCTGACGCATTACACTTACACCATGATTTAACTGTTAAAGCGCGTGGAGATGATATATCGCATGAAAGAAAAAGAATTCAAGGTTGTTAAGGACTGGAAGAAGCTGCTGGATGCGCACACCTATCAAATTACTCGACAGGCAGGAACCGAGGCACCTTTTACCGGCAAATACTGGAACACTGATACATCTGGGACCTATCTGTGCAGCAACTGCCAGACCCCATTGTTTACCTCGGATGTGAAATACCATTCCGGCTGCGGCTGGCCATCCTTTTACAAGGAGATCGAACAGGGTCGTATCATCGAAAGGCCGGATAATTCGCTGGGAATGCAGCGTACCGAAATTGTTTGCGCTGCCTGCGGCGCCCATCTGGGCCATGTTTTCCCTGATGGTCCGCCGCCTACCGGCTTGCGCTACTGCGTTAATTCGGCCTCCTTGCTGCTGAAGGAAGACCAAGATAAAGATGAGCAAAAAGATGAATAGGGCATTGTGCGGTTTTATGTACATGCTTTTGGCAGGGCTGTTGGCGTCTTGTGCAAATTCCGTTAGTGACGACATGATTTCGGCGGCGGCGCGTTTTCCTGTTTGTTCGGAGGCTACCGGTCTGGCGGCTCCCTTGCCAGCGTGTACTCCGGAGACACCATGTAACAGGACAGCTTCAGAGGTGGCCGGCAGCACGATCAGAAAGCCGACGGTAGTTCCCGAGTGCGCTGACCCCTGGGATGAAATGCACACTCAGGAGGTTCTTGGTTTTACACGACACGCATGCATTTACCGCCCTCCCGGTGCTTCAGCTAATTCGAAAAGGCCCTTGGTGTTATGGTTTCACCCTGGCGGCAACGGAACTGCCCAGATGGCAGGGACCGAGGCCAGCCTGCTTTTTAAGGCTCCGGATTACGACCTGACTGGTGACCCAAAACGGCCGGGGTTTGTGCTGGCAGCCGTGCAAGGGCGAAATTTGAGATTCCCAACAGCGGCACCACGCGACGGACATCATCATGATTTTTATTTTCGCGATTTGCAATCACCATCTACTAATCCTGATATTGCCAATGTTGATGCTTTGATAGATGCCCTGGTAGCAGAAGGTAATATTGATACCAGTCGAATATATTTGATGGGTTGGTCAAATGGGGCGTTTTTTAGCCAGCTTTATACGATTGCACGCGATACAACGGCAACACCGGCTGGCAACCGCGTTGCTGCGGCTGCCGTATTTTCGGCTGGCTCACCCTTTGCCGGAATATCATGGGACCCGTTTAACTTGCGCAACGTGTTAGACGAAGATGACTGTCAGCCGACTGAATATCCGGAATCCGAAAATCCAATACTCATTGTTTATCGTACTACCGATTCAGCCGTGCCGTGCGATTCCGTTCAAGCTGATTGTTTTGGGACCGAGCCGGGCTATACCACGCTTGACTGGATAAATGATGCTATTGCGGCAGGGCTAAAGGTGCAGGGCCTGATAATAGGAGGTCTGGAAGCCGGAAAAAATTTTGACGAGACCATGCCCGCCTGCCTGGATTTCAGTGGTGGATGCCCGGAAGGTAATTGCCGGACATCCTATCTTGGGGTTGCCTGTTTAAGCCTGCTTAATCACCTCCGCTGGCCGGACGGTGATTATCATAATCACCCAACCGGCACGGCGGACCGTGAAATTGACATGCTGGAATTCCTGAAGGCTAATCCCCGTCAGGAAGACCAAGATTAGGCAGTATGTGTTCGGAAAATACCTTCCTGTCAAAAAGTGCGTTAACGTGGTTGGTATACAGATAGGCCATGGGGTTTGAATACCAGGGCTGGCCTTCGTCCGCCCGGCTTGCATACCTTCCGCTGGTATCATCATGCGGAACCGCGTAGCCGGGTGCATCCCCCAGCCGCGAGGTGTGTTCGGGCTTTAAGGGGTGGTTGCCGCCAGTATATTCGTACATCGCCTGGGTAAAAT
>CAZDYA010000239.1:0-2825 GCA_964509515.1 uncultured Spirochaeta sp. | reverse complement strand
GCAATAAGCCCAGGGAAAAAGAGGCTGAGCAGGTTTGCCGGGAACTCATTGCAAGTCACAGACTGGCCATGAATCTGGTTTCGGCGCACTATGTTCTTCTAGATCCCCGCTTGCTGTTTTATTTTACTGCTGATAGTCGCGTTGACTTTCGCGGGCTGATTGCTGATTTGATCCCGCATTTTAAAACCAGGATAGAGTTAAGGCAGATAGGAGTGCGAGATGAATCGCGCATGGTTGGCGGGTTGGGAATATGTGGACGGCCTTTTTGCTGCTGTACGGTAAGCGATCGACTTAAGCCTGTCTCCATAAAAATGGCCAAGACGCAAAATATCCCGGTATCCTCGTCCAAAATCTCTGGTGCTTGCGGTCGACTTCTTTGCTGTTTGAATTTTGAGTACGAGGCTTATGCCGAGGAAGGGAAGAGGTTCCCCAATCCCGGAACAAAACTGCTTTGGGGAGAGGACCGCTATGTCGTTACCGATGTTAACATCCTTTCGGACAGGGTCACCGTGATTGGTCCTGGCGGCGGTCGGCAAGTGTTTCGCAGCTGTGCAATGTGTTATGATCACGCGCAGCGCAAATGGTCTATTGATCCTGATGCATGTGGTAATGGACATGAGGCCGAAGATTTGTACGAGCTGTAAGCTTGAGCTTTGCTTATTCATTGTGCTAAACTATTGACAGATCAATACTAATGCTGTAATTTTTGGTTTCTTATTTTACTTTTCGGAGGGTTTACTTTGGCAAATATTGCTTCAGCCGCCAAGCGGCATAAACAGTCAGTCAGGCGGAGACTTCATAATCGAGGTATTCGTGGTACCGTTAGAACAGCTATTCGTCAGTTCGAAGCTGCTGTCCATGATGGTAATGCTGATCTGGCTCAGACCACATTTACACAGGTGCAGAAACTGTTGGATACAGCGGCCGGAAAAAACGTGTATCACGCAAATGCTGTAGCACGAAAGAAATCACGCCTGTATAAAAAACTGCAAGGGGTACAGTCAGTTTAGTCCCTTGATTGGAGATTCCTATGGCGCCCGCAAAATTAACCAAGGCCGAAATCGTTGATGCAATTGCAGAAGAGCAGAATATGAAGCGCAGGGATGTGCAAGCGGTAGTTGATGCCTTTTTTGGTGAAGTGAAGGATGCCCTGCTTCAGGATAGGGTAGTCGAATTTCGTGGTTTTGGTACTTTCGAAATTCGTACCCGTAAAGGTCGTGAGCGGGCGCGTAATCCGCGTACTGGTGAGCTTGTTTCTGTGAAAAATCATGGTGTCGTTGTTTTTCGACCTGGTAAGGAGCTCAAGCAATCGGCTTGGGACCTGCGGGGGTAATCACGGTGTTTCGCAAATTTGTTCTGCAGCTGCTGCTGTTTTGTGCATCTGCAGTCTTGTTTGCCCTGTCTTTTCCATCAGATTTTTTCATGTATGGCCTTGCGCCACTGTCTTTCATCGCATTTGTTCCGTTTTTTATTGCTGCTAATCGCGTACACTGGTGGAGTGCTCCTTTTTGGGGCATCTTTTTCGGTTTTTTTTCCTATAGCCTGTTTAATCTTTGGCTACTGAACTTTAATCCCCTTGCGATAATCATTGTCCCTTGCATTTATGCTTCCTGGTTTTTTCTGGTTGTTCCACTATCCAGATTCGCACGCCGATGGCTGCCTGGCTGGGGTTTTCTTTTTCAGGTCGTTATGTGGATCAGTTATGAATTTCTTAGAACAAAAGGCTTTTTGGGCTATGCGTACGGAATAATCGGTTATAGTCAATATCAATGGCCTGGACTTGTTCGTTTGTCTTCGCTAACAGGTGTCTGGGGAGTTTCCCTGCTTGTCATTTTTCCGTCTGCCTTTCTGGGATGGCTCATCTCCGATGCAATTGATAGCGAAGTACCGACCTTGCCCCGCATCAAACAACTTCTTTTGACCCGCAAGACCGGCTTGATTGCTTTGGGATATCTGCTTGTGTTTGTTGCTGCCTTGCTGTACGGAATGACCCAGCGCGTTGATTTGAAAGATGTTAGAACGGTCAAAATGGCCCTGGTTCAGCAGAACGTAGACCCCTGGATAGGAGGTATTCGTTCATATACTGACAGCCTGGATGCTTCTCTGGAGTTGAGTTCAGCGGTTCACGCCGAGCATCCGGACGTTGAAATGGTCGTATGGTCCGAGACTTCTTTTGTTCCCAGTATCAATTTCCATACCAATACCAGAACCAATCCTGAAAGTTATGCACTGGTGGCCAGGCTGATGGATTATCTGAAGGATCAATCAGTTCCATATGTAATTGGCAACGGTGACCGCCATTTTCGGAAAAACGCTTATGGTGAGCTGGAAACCTACGATTACAACGCCGTTGTATTGATTGAAGACGGTGAGATACAAGAGACCTATCGCAAGACCCATTTGGTTCCATTTACCGAGCATTTTCCATACCGCCGGCAATTCCCCTGGTTCTATCAGACCCTGGTTGATAATAATGTTACCTTTTGGGAGGCGGGAAGGGAGTACGTAGTCTTCGATGCGGCAGGGGTTAAGTTTTCAACGCCTATTTGTTTCGAGGATTCTTTTGGTTACTTAAATCGCCGTTTTGTTAATGAGGGTGCTGAGGTGCTGATTAATTTGACCAATGATGGTTGGGCAAAATCTGTTACCTCTGCAATGCAGCACATGGGAATGTCGGTTTTTCGGGCAGCGGAAAACCATCGGACGATGGTGCGCTCAACCAATGGCGGAATGACAGTTTTGATCGATCCAAATGGTAGAATAGTTCGCATGTTGCCGCCCTTTACTGCTGATTACATGGTTGTAGATGTTCCGGTATACACAGA
>CAZDYA010000238.1:0-2827 GCA_964509515.1 uncultured Spirochaeta sp. | reverse complement strand
CGGTATCTGTATATCGAAGACACTGGATTTGATCTGGAAATTGGTCTGCGCTTCGAAGAGCAGAACAGGGCATTCTCAAAGGGTGATGGGCTTGAAATTCTTTTGCAGCGGGGTTTGCTAATCCTGCGCGAGGGCCCGCATATCGTCTGCGGCGATACTCAGGCTGATTTCCCCATGTTTGACTTTGTTAATCGCCGGTCTCCGCATGTGCTGACTGTACTGGTATCCCAGGATCAAGACCTTTGTGAGTCTGCCAGGCAGCAATACCCGCATGTTTTGTGTCTTTCAAGTCCTGACAGTCTGATTATGTTACTAAATAGTATCATAGTTCCTACGAATATGTAATTTTACTACCATGATGAATGAATCTGTTGCAATAAAGAAAAAAAGCGTGCTCTGCTTGATATCAAATCCATTAAAGGTGAGGAGATATATATGTCGTATTTGAATGAAGTGCTGGAACAGGTTTCCAGGCGAAATGCCGGCGAGCCGGAATTCATGCAGGCCGTCGAAGAGGTTATTCACAGCCTGGAACCGGTTATCAAGCAGCATCCTGAATACCAGAAATTCAAGGTTGTTGAGCGAATCGTAGAACCAGAAAGGGTGATTATGTTCCGCGTCCCATGGATGGACGATAAGGGGGATTTTCAGGTTAACCGCGGTTTTCGCGTTCAGTTCAACAGCGCATTGGGACCTTACAAGGGCGGGTTGCGCTTTCACCCATCAGTAAACCTTAGCATCCTGAAATTCCTTGGTTTTGAGCAGATTTTCAAAAACTCGCTGACAACCTTGCAGATTGGTGGTGGTAAGGGTGGTTCTGATTTTGACCCCAAGGGCAAATCAGATAACGAAGTAATGCGCTTCTGCCAGTCATTCATGACCGAGTTGCAGCGACACATTGGTGCTGATACCGATATTCCTGCCGGGGATATTGGGGTTGGCGCTCGCGAGATTGGTTTTATGTATGGGCAGTACAAGCGTCTGCGCAATGAGTTCACTGGTGTTCTGACCGGAAAATCACTGAATTGGGGCGGTAGTTTGATTAGGCCAGAAGCGACTGGATATGGCGCTGTATACTTTGCTGAAGAAATGCTGGCAACAAAAGGCGAAAGTTTCGAGGGAAAAACCTGTGTAGTATCTGGTAGCGGCAATGTTGCCCAGTACACAGTGGAAAAATTAAACGAGTTGGGCGCCAAGGTCGTGACACTTTCTGACTCAGCTGGTTTTATTCATGACCCAGATGGAATTTCGGCCGAGAAACTGAAGTTTGTTATGGAGCTTAAGAATGTAAGGCGCGGTCGAATCAAGGAATACGCTGATGAATTCAAGGTCAAGTATGTCGATGGTCAGCGTCCCTGGAGTATTCCTTGTGATGCCGCTTTCCCGAGCGCAACCCAGAATGAAATTGATGGTGCTGATGCCAAGGCCTTGGTATCTAACGGATGTAAGGTTGTAAGCGAAGGCGCTAATATGCCAACCAATGCTGACGGAGTCAAGATTTTCCTTGATGCCGGCATCCTTTACGGACCAGGCAAGGCCGCCAATGCCGGTGGTGTCGCTACCAGTGCCCTTGAAATGAGCCAGAACGCCATCCGTTTGGCATGGAGCCGTGAAGAAGTTGACGGAAAGCTGCGAGGAATCATGCGCGATATCCATAGCGCTGCTGCTCAGGCTGCCGAACAATATTCTACCAAGGGAAATTATGTTGCAGGTGCCAACATTGCTGGTTTCCTGAAAGTCGCTGACGCCATGTTGGAGCAGGGGCTGGTATAAAACTGCCAATCAAATTGAAGATGAAGCCCGCCGGTTTTCCGGCGGGCTTTTTTATGGACTCATCACAATTATGGGGTGCCATGTTGGCGAAATAATACCAGTTTTTTCTTGACCGGATCTGCCAGCAGCATGATAGGGAACTTGTCTTCACCATGATGGACAAATATGCAGTTATCATCAGACTTGCTGTTCTTTTTTAGTTTTTCCCATTCTATTTGGCAGTTCGATTTTTGCAGAGCTGCATAGAGCACATTTTCTTCGACCAGGTCATGGAAAAAGTGGGTGCCCAGCGACAAATCTGGCGAAAGATTGTCGTGCATCCAGTCCATTTCGCCCAGGGCGGCGATGCCGCGGATTTGACCAAATTTTACCGGAACGCCCATCGAAGGGGTGCTCGTTCCCCAGCGCCCTGGGCCCATCAAGAACACAGATTTTTGTGATTTGCGTAATCCCTGGATTGTTTGCCCCAATTTGTTGGCCAGGTCATAGCGTTTTGCCTCGGGCAACTGGCTGTATTCCGCCGGGTCGACCCACACAATAACATCCACTCGCTCGTGGCGGCCGTGACCGATAACCGGACCTGATGCGGTAATCAGGCTGTCGCTAATATCGGATTCCCCCAGAGCGTCGCTGACCGGGCTACCTCCTGGAGTTGTAATTATTTGAAAAGGCCGGCATTGAAGCATGTTGATAAACCATTTTTCATCGTGCCAGTTGCAAGCAAATTCAAATTCCACCGGCGTGCCGTATTCATGTTCCAGGCAGCTGGAAACTTTTTGCAGTATTTGGGGTAAATCACCTGCGCAAATTGCCGGTTCGACGCTGATCAACTCCGGGGCCTTTACGCCCAGTCTTTGGGCTTCCCGCTCCCGGCGCCAGTCTCTTTCCAGCAATACGGTCGGGATTTCCATTTTGCTGGCATCTTTCAGCTCAACCGCCATAAGAACTCCGCTGCCAAGTGACAGTGCATCCAGTCTGCGCTGTCGACTGGAGTCCGGTTGCCGGCAGGGCTGGTCGTGGGCCATAATTCTGGCAGTATCGTCCTGGGTACGAT
>CAZDYA010000237.1:0-2833 GCA_964509515.1 uncultured Spirochaeta sp. | reverse complement strand
CCGTAACCAAGGGAGTTTACGGCGATGCCGCTGGCAAAATCCAGATAGGCCTTGTCCATGGTGTCGTACAGGGTGCTGCCCTTGCCTTTTTCCAGCAAAAGGAATTCGCTTCCGTAGTTTCGCGGGAAGGGTGGTTCGTTTATGTAACTTGCGATATTAAGCTGTGCCAATTTGTGTACCCCTTTTTCCTTCGATTAGTGCTTTCAGGTCGCCGGCTACAGCATAGTCCCCGATGCAGACTGTGCCAATCCCCTCTTGCACTCCAAGGACGGCAGAACGCGATTTGGCGACCATTCCGTCGCGGATTTCGCCGCTGGCGATCTCGTTTTCGATGGCGGCGGGGGTCAGGGCGCTGGCGACCTGGTTTCTGATGCGGATTCCCGGGATATCAGAGATGTAGACCAGTGCGCTGGCTTGTAGTCCGATGGCCAGTCCGCGGGCCAGTTCGTCGGCGTTGATGTTCATGGCTTGGCCTTGGGCGTCCTGCGATACGCTAGCAATGATTGGTACAAGCTGAGCCTGCCATAGCAGGTGCAGGATGCGTGTGTCGGTTGTGCCGGCTGTGCCGGTGTGTTCCAGCAGGGGTCGGGCGGTGCAGAGGCCGGCGTCACAGCCGGTCAGGCCGACAGCGGGGATCTGCCGGCTGGCAAACAGGCGAACCAGAGCGGTGTTGATTTCGCCGGCCAAAATCTGGTCGGCGGCGAGCATGTCATCCGGTCCGGTGGCGCGGATACCGTCGGTAAAGCGGGCGGTGATGCCCAGCTTCTGGCAAAAGGCGGTTAGGCGGGCTCCGCCGCCGTGGACGACGGCAATGTTTATTCCCGTCTCTTGCAGGGCGCCGATCTCGGCGGCTAGCTGGCCCATGCAGGCGGGGTCTTCGGCCGGGCGGCCACCAATTTTAACGATTACGCTTGTTTGTTGCTTGCTCATATTTCTCCAAAGACCGGGATGCCGGCGGTTTCTTGAAAGCCAAAGCGGATGTTCATGGCCTGTAAGGCTTGCGATGCCGCGCCCTTGTAGAGGTTATCGATGGCCGAGAACAGCAACAGGTGATCGCCTTCCAGCTGAAGGCCGATCAGACAGCGGCCAGTGCCGCGGACGGCCTTGGTCTGCGGCAGGGTTCCGGGAGGCAGGACTGTTACCAGTGGAGAGCTCTCATAGGCGTTTGTCAGCAGGGCAAATAATTCATCCTGGGTAATTTTTTTATCGCTTAATTCCAGACTGATAGTGGCCAGCATGCCTTGCTTGGCGGGAATCAGGTGTGGGGTAAACAGCAGTTTGGGGGCGGCGCCTTGTGAAAAGGCTTCAATTTCCTGGCTCATCTCGTTCCAGTGGCGGTGGCTGCGGCCCGGCAGGTAGGCCCCCATGTTTTCGCAGCGTTCAGCAAAGAGCAGGTTGGTCTGTGCCTTTTTGCCGGCGCCGGTTATGCCAGACATCGCGTTGGCGGTTATGGTTCCGCCTGCCAGGCCTTGTGCCAGTATGGGAATGAGCGGCAGCAGCACGGAGGTCGGGTAGCAGCCTGGGCTGGCAATCAGGTCAGCCTTGGATATTTCATCACGGTACCACTCCGTCAGGCCGTAGACGGCCTTGTCCTGGAGTTCGGGGTGGGGACGGTTCTGGCCGTAGGATGCGGCAAAGCGTTCATCGCTGCGCAGCCGGAAATCAGCCGACAGGTCGATGACAGGGCATTTGTTTTGGTATGCGGCGCAGAAGTCTGCCGAGGCTAGGTGAGGCAAGGCCGAAAAAACCACATCCGGGGAGTGTGATGGGACATCTTCGGGGGCAATATAACGCCCGTGGGTTTCACGGCATTTTTTTGCCAAGGCTTGTGGGGCCAGGCCATGATCGTAATCAGCAATGGCGGTGCCGGTCAGGCTGCGCGAAGAGGCCACTACAGAGTCAATGTCAGGATGCTGTAATAATAGTCGGGTGAGCACTAATCCGGTATAACCGTTAGCGCCCAGGATAGCAGCTTTCATATTTACTCCTCAAATTCAGGTGCGCGGCTGCGCAGGTTTGCAAGAAATGTGCTGTTGTCGGTGCCGGCTTCCAGCACCAAAAGAACGGTGTCGTCGCCGGCCACGGTGCCCAACAGGCCGGGGATGCGCAGGTTGTCCAGCGCCAGGGCGACGCTGGCGGCGTGGCCTGTCAGGGTGCGCACTACTGCCATGGGGTGAGAGAAGTGGATTGAAAGGTAGCCGCGAATCAGGTCGTGGACGTGATTTTGATGGTTTTCCCGCAGGAAATCAGCTTCGGGCAGCGAATAGACATAGGCATCACCGGATTCCGCCGCCTTGCGAATTTGCAGGTGCTTGAGGTCCCGGGAGAGGGTGGCCTGGGTCACCTGGAAGCCTTCGTTTTGCAGTTGCATAAGCAAAACCTCCTGGCTTCGAATATCGTGTGACCGAATTAGTCTTTTTATTGCCTTGAGCCTCAAGGAGCGTTCTCTCATGAATGCATATTCCATTTTTTTGCATATTTATGCAATAACGCCTTGTAAACTTTGCCAAGCCCTTAGTTGAGATTTCGATAGTGTTGGTCGATAATTATATCCTATGAATAACGAGGAACGTGATCCATTGCATGGTGATGGGATTTTTACTGTTGAGATATCAGATGACGGTCTCGAAGCTGTAGGTGAATTCCGTCCGCCGGTTGGCAAGGGCTTGCCGCTGGTTATTGATCACGTTGAATTGGAATTGCAGAAGTTTGATGTGACTTATAATGTTGATTGGTTCACGGTTCATAAATCTATTGATGAATGTAACCATGGGCACAAGATTGTGTCCGGGGTAGTGGTGGCCAAAGGACTCGCCCCTGAGCCGTATATACC
>CAZDYA010000236.1:0-2836 GCA_964509515.1 uncultured Spirochaeta sp. | reverse complement strand
GCACAGGTACTGCAGGAACTAAAGGAGTATAAGGATAAGATAATCGTTTTTTCCTTGCTGTCACCCATCTATTTAACCACCATGCCTTGGGTTCAAAATGGCATCGCAGTTTTCGGTTGGTATGATGATTCGGTCAGGGCCGGATACTCGGTGCTTACAGGTTTTGCTCCGGCTATTGGCAGCATGCCAATAAATATTGAAAACAGCAGAAAGCCACAATGAGAATGGTCCGCAAAAACCAGGCAGGCAACTGGCAAGCCATCCCCACAAACAAGTTTCCCCGGATTGCCCGTGAACTAAGCAAGGGGCCGGAGTGGGAATACCCCGCCCTGATAGAAAAGCTGAAAAATCCGCAGGATGGCTCCATTCTTTTTCGCAATAACAAGAACACCATCCTGACCGAGCGCACCGGCTTCGTTTTCACCCGCTTTGATAATGAATATCCAAACCAGAGCCCGATTCAAGCCAGGCAGATTAACACCATCATGGGCTTGTCCCCTGACGTTGAAAAGCTATGCCACATAAGCCAGCTGACTCCCCAGGAAAAGGTTGATTACAGACTTATGTACCGTGACATCCGGCACAAGCAGATCGCCATCGACCTGCCCGCGGGCTGCCGCCTGCACATCCTGGGGCCCGATGACCATAAAAAAATTCTGCCGCTGGAACTGCAATATCAAAAGGAAGAGGTTTTACTACCAGGACACACCCTTCCCGTGCAGGCCCTCTCGCTGCGACTAAAAAAAAGCCTGCACTCTCAAGCAGGAATCGCCATCATGCATCGTGATGCAATTGTTGCCAAGGCCCACACCAATGCGCAGGGCCTTCGCTGCTGCCAGATCGGAGGGGTATATACCATCAAGGAATATCGCGGCCGGGGAATGGCCAAGGCTGCGATGCAGGCCCTGATGCAATACTGCAGCCAGCATTTCGATCTTTGCAGCCTTTTTGTCAAACCTCATAACTACAGCGGAATGAGTCTCTACCGGCAGCTGGATTTTATTCCAGCCGGCGATTACACTATAGCTTATGCCTGATGTAAAAAAACCGGCAAAGCTGAAGATATGCATGATCTGTTCAGAAGCGCACCCCATCGTCAAGGTCGGCGGCCTGGGCGACGCCGTCCCCGCCCTCGCCCGCGAACTGCGCGCACATGGCATGGACATCCGACTGCTCATCCCGAATTACCAGGACTGCCAGGCCCAGGTGCGCGCCCGCATCCCCCTGCCCCCAATCAAGCTCGGCCGCCACAGCTTTCCGGCAGCGCTGCTTGAAACGAACATTGGGGACGTGCCGGTGTACCTGCTGGACATCCCGGTGTTATACGATCGCCCTGGTGTTTACGGTCCCCGGATTGATCAGGCCCACCACGACAACCTGCTGCGTTTCGGCGCCCTGGCAGCTGCCGTTTTCCCCGCCTGCCGTGCCCTGAACTGGCAGCCAGACATCATCCATGACCATGACTGGCAAGCCTGCCTGTCACCCTGCCTGGCGGACCTGGAACCGGATTTCGCCGGCACCCCCCAGGTGATCACCATTCATAACATCGGCTACCAGGGTGATTTTCCCCTGCATCAAATGGATGACCTGGGGGTTGAAGCGGCAAGGGCCATTCAATGCGGGCTACTACTGCACGGCAAAATCAATTTGCTGGCCGGCGGCATCGTGCATGCAAATGCCGTAACCACTGTTTCTGCTCAATATGCGCAGGAGATTCAAGGGGAACTTGGCTATGGACTGCAGGGCATAATACAGGCCCGCCGTGATGATCTTTACGGAATCATGAACGGCATGGACTATGACGAATGGAACCCTGCCACCGATCCTCATCTGGCTCAGAATTTTGATTACAACTCTCCGCAGGTATTTGCTGACAAGGCGATCAACAAGACCGCCCTGCAAAAGGAGCTCGGCTTGCCGCTTGATAAGGACGCTATCGTGGCCGGCCTTGTCACCCGCCTGGTTGATCAAAAAGGCATCGATGCCCTGGCCAATCCGTCACACGGCGCTTTGCGCAGGCTGGCAAAGAGACCGGGCTTACAGCTGGCCCTGCTTGGCTCAGGGGAGCAATGGTGTGAGTATGAATTGGCTGAAATTGCCGAAGAATTCCCCAATGTAGCCTTTTTTGCTGGCTACAACGAAGCCCTCTCGCATCGCATAGTGGCCGGCAGCGATCTTTTCCTTATGCCCTCACGCTACGAGCCCTGCGGCCTGAGTCAGCTGTACGCCATGCGCTACGGCGCTGTTCCGGTAGCCACGGCCACCGGCGGCATTCTTGATTCAGTCGAGGATGGGGTCACCGGTTTTCTGTTTGAGCGCAGTGATGCCCGCTTGCTCCACGAAAAAACCCAGCAGGCCTGCACCATGTTCAGCAAACAGCCCCAGGAATTTCATCGAATGCAGCTGACCGGCATGCAACAGCGTTTTGACTGGGCCCGCTCGGCCGGGCAGTACATCAACATGTACCACAAACTTATCGCGACAACTGTTTTAAAATAAATCCCAAAATCAGGCTTGCAAGAACATCCTGCTTCTCGGCGACCAACACATGCCCGGCATTTGGGATTATGGCGTACTCTGCCCCTGCAATTTTACTGGCCAGTTCATCAGAGGTACTGCGGTCCAAAAACTCATCCAGCTCGGCCCATACTACCAGGGTGGGCGCAGCTATCTCGCCCAGGCGTTCGACAAGCCCCTGCTTATGCAGCGAAACAGCATTGTCTATCAGCCTCATCACCCCACGGACATAGGCCATGGGCAATTCCCGGATAGCCCCTTCCCTTTCCTGCATGGCCGCCAGATTCTGCTGCAGGTATTGATCGCTATAAACGTGGGA
>CAZDYA010000235.1:0-2839 GCA_964509515.1 uncultured Spirochaeta sp. | reverse complement strand
CTTTAAGGCCATCTCAGACAAGCTGTGCTCGCTAACAACAAAAGACTTGATGCGGGCCAGCTCACCTTCAGGCAAATCTGGCAGGTATTCATATAGATATTGCGCAATAACCAGCCCCAAGACAGAATCACCCAGGAACTCCAGCCGCTCGTTATTGCCGGGAAGGTAGGCATTTTCATTGGCATAGGAACGATGACAAAAGGCGTGATCAAGCAGCTGCAGATTCTTCCATTTGACACCAAGCTGCCGCTGAAATAAATACAGCGATCTCTTCCGTTCGGAAGAAATCGCTGCTGAACTTCGAAAGTGCTTTTTTTTCAGCACAATGGATACTACTGCTGGCTCTTGATGAAATCCAGCGCATCCTTAACGGTTTCAAGCTCATTGGCTTTTTCGTCAGGAATAGTAATACCAAGCTCTTCTTCGATTGCGTAAACCAATTCGTAGGTATCAAGGCTATCAGCACCGAGATCCTGGCGAAAAGAAGCCTCGGGAGTAACCTTGCTCTCCTCAACCTCAAGCTTGTCAACAATCAGTTTCTTCACCTTCTCAAACAATTCGTCCATAGTGTCCTCCTTAAAGTTCTACCATACCGGGTACAGTTTGTTTACAAGTTGTCAGTATCAATTACCTGCTTGCCACGATAGAATCCGGAAGTAAGATCGACACAGTGTCGCCTAACCTTTTCTCCTGATTCGGGACTGGTAATCAATGTAGGAACAGCCAATTTGGAGTTGATTGCCTTGCGGCGTCGTGTTCTGGCCTTGGAATGTTTTTTCTTTGGTACTGCCATCGTTATTTCCTTTCATTAATGAATGCTTTTGTACAATAGCCAGCAACATACAAGAACAGGCACATATTGTCAAGCTCCAAAGGTATTTTATCGGTCAGCGACCGATAAATCAAGCCCCAAAACAATAATATTTTCCCTTGTATACAATAAGCACTGGCTAGACTATATTATGTCCATGCCATGCTACTTGATATGCATATTTCTTGCCCTTTTCTCACCAATATTAACTGCGGCATCGGATAATGAAGAATCACAGCAAGGCAATACCAGACAACCCAGCTGGATTCACACCCGCTCCAACATCACTGCCAGCCAAGCGCAGGATGAAGGCCCTCCCCTGGAAGCGGCCGCCGCAGAACTTTTTTTGCAACAGGCCAGCTCCGGTATTCCAGGGCAGCAACTGGATGCTGTTGCCGGCATCGCGGAGCTTATCAGCAATGAGCGTATTTCCCCTCAGAACACAGAGGCGATAGAACTGATATACACCATCGCCGGGCAGTCGTTCCTTATGCAGAGCATGCCGCCAGTCTATCCCTTCTCGGCACAGATAGCCGCCGTCCGTCAGCTTGGCAACATGGGCTACCCCGCCGGGCAACGACTTATGAACATCCTGCGACACGAAAAAAACCCAAGCATTGCCGCCGAGGCCGCCTACCACTTACCTCATGTGGGCTACCGTCGTGACGGTCAGACCGTTCTGGCCATCCGCCTGCGCAATAACCGGGCGATAAACCCCGATCCTCGTTTTGCAGATGCCCTGCTAAAATTGGCCTACAAGGAAGCAACACAAAGACCTCTCGAAGATATTCTAATAAATGAATTGATGGAATATGCCTATGGATCAGGGACTGCGGGGGAAAGGCGGCTAGCTTTTGAGATACTGTCGTTTGTGACCGAGTGAGCCTTCGTGCCCAGAGGACGTGCTAAAACGCAGGTTGTCCTGCTCAGGAAACAGCTCGCGTGTCATCATTTCGGCGATTTGCTCAATCGCAGTCGATAGGTAGCTGTCATCCTGAATTTTTTCCCGGAGTTCGCTTGCCCTATCGCTAGAAATTCCTGTTTCCCGAAATTGTGCCATAAGCTGACAGCTCCTTAAAAAGCATCGCAAAAATGAAGGAGTCCTGAATGGCGATCCATTACGATGACATCAAAACGCATCGTACAATCATCGGCATCAGGATAATCCTGCATAAACAGGATAGCAGTCTTTTGTATTCGCGATATCTTGACGGCAGAAATTGCTCGTCCAAGATCATCGATCGGTGTTCCAAGCCAGGTTTTTACCTCGGTGAACACCACACAATGACCGTCCCTAGATATAATATCGACCTCTCCGGTCAGTCGTTTATAGTTGTTTTCAAGAATTTTATGACCTTTTTGCTTTAAAAGGGCTGTTGCCAGCTGTTCACCCCAAAAACCGCGAACCTTGCTATTCTTTTGCATGTAACCGCCTGATATGCATACCTATGCAATATCAAACAATTATTCTTTGGATAGTTGCTCTGTATTTATGGTTTTTACAATAAACAAACCGCTGGTGTTGCTCAAATCGATAGTCGGACCATCATCATCGGTATATTCAGTGCCATCAACGGCAATCATGATCTTGACCTGTGGCCTCAGCGGGGTCTCCGGATTAATAATAATTACCCTACCGATAGAACCATCACCCAGCAATACCAGACTGCCAACCGGATAGATTCCGAATGTGTTGATAAAGGCCTTGATGATAGCCGGATCGAAGCGCTGTCCATTATCCCGCAAGATCGCCCGCACAGCATTATAGCCGTCCATGCTGTCACGGTAAGGCCGTTTACTGAGCATGGCCTCAAAGGCATCCGCTACAGCAACAATACGCGCATTGCGGTCGATGGATTTACCGGAAAGATTACGAGGATAACCACCGCCATTCCAGCGTTCCTGATGCTGCAGGGCGATAACCCCAACATCGTCAGGGAATCCCAATTCGCCGGTAATTATCTTGTATGAATGCACTGGGTATGTTTGAACAATCCGCTGTTCTTCGCTGCTAAGCGAACCATGCTT
>CAZDYA010000234.1:0-2846 GCA_964509515.1 uncultured Spirochaeta sp. | reverse complement strand
CTCTATATCATAGGAGTCGGCCATCGTTCCGCGAAAAGCGGTGCCTGTATCCGGATACACAAACTCAATCGGTGCGGCCTCATCACCCCCAATACCGATGGTATACAGCTTGATGCCGGCCTTTTGCAGCAGACCGGCGGCTGTATGCGGGGCAACCTCGCCGGCATTGTTGTCGCCATCGGTAATAAAGATAATCACCTGATGGTCCGCGGTGCTGTACTGCAAGTGCAGGGTGGCAATGCTCAAGGCCAGGCCCATGGCGCTGGCATCGCCATGATCAAAAATTGCCAGCTGATCGATAGCACCCAGCACGGCACCATGG
Organism: uncultured Spirochaeta sp.; assembly: GCA_964509515.1. Lineage (GTDB taxonomy): Bacteria > Spirochaetota > Spirochaetia > DSM-27196 > DSM-8902 > Spirochaeta_B. Next base: position 2,524 of record CAZDYA010000234.1, on the reverse strand, counting down.
TCAATGGTGGGCGAAACCCTAAGGGCAGCATCCCTTCCAAAAGAGACAATGCCGATTGCATCGTTTTCTCTGGTCATCACAAAATCCTTCAGCAGCTTTCTGGTCACCTCCAGACGGCTTTGCTGACCAAAATCCTGTATGGCCATACTGGGGGAAACATCAACCACCAGCATGATATCAATACCGCGGTTCAAATAAATACGCTGCTTGTGAGCAATGCCAGGGCCGGATAGCACAAGCACCAGACCTGCAATGCCCAGCCAGAAACAGGTGTGACTAAAAAGCAGCAAAGCCCGCAATCTAACCGGAACCCTGGGGGCACTGCCCTTCCATATCTTGATAGGAAAGGGAATCCTGCCACCGCGTCGGGGCGAGATATGCCGCAGATAGATTCCGCTTGGAATCCCAAGCAAGAGCAGCAGATTTAGCGGAGATTCAAATATGAACATAGTCTGCCACCTGTGCCGGATATCTGGGTTCTTTATGTTCCAGTACGGCCGTGATTCGAATGATTCTGGCAATATGCTTAAAGCGGATATCAGTTGGAGCAACCGCACCGGCAAATTTTACCCTGTCGCCAAAATAAAATACATCCTTGAGTTCCTGCACTATCTCGCCTTCCTGAGAGAGCATTCCCAGAATCCGCTCAATCTCGTGACTGGTGGCCGACATGCAATCGGTACCGGATTTTTCAGAGAAGTACCGTCTTAACACGGTAAGCAGCTCAATGTAGAAATCCTTTTCACTCATGGCCTCGGCGCCTTTAAGTAAACGCCGCAGCGCAGCCTGAACACGACGGTAAGGTCTGCGCGCCAAAACTCGTGCCTTTACCAGGGCGAGCCAGTCAGCACCGTAGTGGGCAATCAGCAGCCAAAGCAGGGGAAGCAGCAGCACCCCAAGCGAAAAAAGCCATAAGGCCAACTGGGTTCCAGGTACCAGCATCTGGGATTTAATCTCGCGCAGATTCGATCCATATTGGGCTTGAAGCGAATTGACCAGCACCTCGTATCCCTTGAGCGTCTCCGGGCCGAGTTGCAAGGCCGGCAAGGTTACCGTCCCCGGAACATAGGCAGTAAAACTGATATGAATTTCGCTGATCTTGTCCCGGGAAACAGGTCGCACCTGCACCCGATGATACTCTACCCATTGAGATTCCGGCATGATATCAGGGGCTTCCAGGGAATCGGCATAATCGCTGCGAACTGTCATTACCGCCTCTACCTGATCACCAACATAAAAACGAGGCGGGAAGAATGAGACATCCAGCACTTCGATAGCAGACAGGCCGAGAGCCGGCACAAGCAGAAAGGCCATCAAAATAATGCTACGGAATTTCATCTTCTGCGCCTCCGTCGCCGAAAAAACTGCATCAGCTTTTCGGCCGGATCATCGGCCACCGTGACTTCCAGCATGGAAACCCCGCGGCGGCGGCATTGCGAACGCCATTCATTCCAGTGAGTCTCCCAAAAATCCTGATATTCCTTGCGGTAGGATTCCATGCCTCCCATAATTGGCAGGGTCACACCAGTTTCCTGATCGACCACATACATCAAACCGCCCTCGAATACACCGGCAGTAAGATCATCAGATATACGGCAGGCGATTACATCGTGCTTGCGGGCCAATACAGATAAATCCCGCCAGTAGCCCTCCGTCTTGAAGTCAGAGACTATGATACAAATACCACGCCGGTTGAGTGTCTCGCTGGCGGTTCTTATGGCCAGGGCCAGATCAGAGCCGACTCCTTCGGGGACAAGCCGCAAACCATCCTGTAAAACCCGCATGGCATGCTTTTTTCCCTTGGCAGGGCGGACATAGGTTTCAATTTTATCTGTAAAAAAGAGGGCCCCCAACTGGTCATTATTTCTAACGGCCGCGAAGGTCATCAAGGCAGTAAGCGCAGCCTGCTGACGACGGCGTTCAAAGGCCATCTCGCCACCAACCAGCGAGGCCGACAAATCGACAATCAGAAACAAGGTAAGTTCACGCTCTTCCCTGAAGGTCTTTGTATATGGCGCCCCCAGGCGACCGGTAACATTCCAGTCAATCAATCGGGCATCATCCCCGTAAACGTAATCCCGCACCTCGTCGAACTCTATCCCCAGGCCCTTGAAAGCTGAACGATAGTTCCCCGACAAAAGGTCTTCGACCAGACGATCGGAATACACCTGCAGCCGTTTTACCTGAGAATGAAGTTTTTGCAGGGTTCGTTCGTCCATATTACCTTCCGGGCTTAGGGTACCGGCACTGCGGCCAGCAAGTGGTTAAGCACATCATCAGCCTGCAGCTCTTCCGATTCAGCCTCATAGGAAAGGACCAACCGGTGACGCAACACATCCAGGGCAACAGCCTTTACATCCTCGGGCACGACAAAGCAGCGCCCCTGCATGCATGCTTGAATGCGACTGCATCGCAGCAAGGCCAAGGCACCGCGGGGCGAAGCGCCGAATTCGATATAACGTGACATGCCATGAACAGTACGTCTGTCCTCCCTGGTCTTCCTGACCAGGGTAACAATATATTC
>CAZDYA010000233.1:0-2855 GCA_964509515.1 uncultured Spirochaeta sp. | reverse complement strand
GAAACTACCTCAGGCGAAATCAATGGAATCTTCACAACAAGGGCTCCCCTATCTTGCGCCAATAAGCCTCGAAGGTATCCCCCAAGCCTGCGGAACGGCTAACACAGCCAATCACCGGTCCAAGGGAGGGGGACTTGCCAACAAGGGGAAAACGTTCAGGATGATGCCCCGTGACGACAATCCTTTCCAGCTTGAATCCATACTGGCGACAAAGGCCTTGCAGCTTCCAGGGATTAAAGACCAAAAAATGATCCTCGGGACCATCACATAAAAATGCATGCTGGTTCTTTCGGGCCGATATTCCTGCTCCATTGGGGGTGGAAAAGGCAAAAAGTCCACCAGGTTTAAGCAGGCTGTTAACTTTATTAAGCAGTGCGTCCAATTGAGGTATGTGCTCAATTACATACCACATGGTGAGCGCATCAAATTTATCTTGACCAAACTCGCTTTGCGGATCAAAAATCAGCAAGTCGCTCGCAAGCGCTGGCAGTTTGAGCTTGCTCTTTACATAATCAACCGCTGATTGTGATATGTCCACGCCGTAAGGATTCCAGCCAGTTTGTCTGGCAGCTTCCAGGAATGGCCCAAGGGCACACCCCAGATCAAGCAGATCACCCGCTTCACCCGCCAGCTCTTTGACCAAAGCCATGCGACGGTGACCCATGTCAAGGATTGTGTCAAAATCCTCTTCATAGGTCCGCCCATATTGTTCCCGGTATTCCTGGCCAAAGTAATCGCTGTTGTAATCGATGCTTAATGGCTTATAACGCTGTTTAAACACCAATCCTGATGATTTACAGCGAAAAAATGTTTCCTGCGGGCTGCGCGCAATCCCGATGTTCAAGCGCGAACCACGCACAGGCGTTCCAAGATCCTGTAGGGGCGTCAGCCCTGCCAAAAATTGTCCCAGGCATTGTGGGGCCGACTTGAGTGAGGCCGGGGGGAAACAAACCTGAAAATGTGCCAGCATTTTTTGAACTGCCCGCCTTTTAGGACGTTTAACTCCAAGCGAGAAAAAACCAGCCGCCTCAGCAAGCTGATGATGGTAACGACTGGGGTGAAACCCGGCCACCGCACAGCCGGCGGCAGCGGCCTCAAAAAGCCCCAAACCGAATTGACTGATTACCAGATCAAAATCCGCAAATAGTTCGCGGGCATCCTTGGCCTGGCGGAGCATCTTTACCCCTGGAGGATATCTTTGATCTTTAAAGCCCACCCCAATAAGTGCTGTAATCCTTTCCGGGGCTATCTTGTGCTTTTCAACCAGATATCTTGCCATCTTTGAGCTTAGACCAGCGTAATCTTCGCCACCAAATACCAGCAAAATGTTATCGGGATGAACAAGTGGCTTTTCTCTGGTCCTGGTCGGCTGCGTTAGAAAACCCGGCTCCCGGATGTTGGGCGCATGCCTGGAATTCAATTGCGGCAGAATATCTACCAGATAATCAAAGTACGGTCGTGCCGCCCCTCTGGCATCAATACCAATGGTAAGCCCCTTTTGCACACACCATTCCATGGTCTTCATGTTGGTGTTGCGTTTGTCAACAACAATCAAATCGTAGGCGCTTTCTGCGGAGGTAATCCGATATTCTTCGGGGATCAGTTTTACCACCGGTGCATTGATATCGTCCACGTATAACCCGCTGCCTGGGGAACCTGCGGCCTTTAATATTTCCAGACAACGTATTACATGGCCGGTGCCATGCCCTTCCCTGGTCTCGGGTATACACAGTATTTTTTTTTGTTTTGGTTTCATTTTTTTCATGAAACCTTCAAGCGTTTACCTGACCGGGGATTCTGACAACACCATGCAATAAGATCCTCCAGAGGAATGGCTTCATTGCAATACAGGGCAGCAAAAAGGTCCTGAATATACTGATAATCATCCGGAGTATCGATGGTTACTCGTGCATCACAGCGCCATTCTTCCCTGGCTTCCTCCAGGACTACGGAAAAAATCTCGGGATGAGAATAAACGTAGGCGGTAACGTGCTCGTGATCGTATTGCTTGTCTGAAGACATGGCCTTTTGCAGGGCTGAAGTTTTCACAACCTCTACCGCCGTTCCATAAGGAGGATTTATTAAACCGGCATAATCACAGGAACGAGCTTCGGCCAGACGCAATGTCTCATTGGCGATCTGAGGCGAAACCAGTGGGTTATCACCGGTCGCCCGGACGATCCTGTCAACGCCAAAAAATTCAGCGGCAGATACATAACGGTGCAAAACATCATCGGGGTCACCAGCAAATACATGAAAGCCGCATTGTTGGCAAAGCTGAGTGATCTGCTGCTCGCTGTTTGAATCAGTCAAAACGGCATAAATATCGGCAGGCACCAGCTTGAGGGCTTCCATTGCATGCTGAAGAAGAGGCTTGCCGGCCAATGGCAACAGGATTTTTTTTGGCAGGCGACTGGAATCAAGCCTTGCCTGCAGGAAAATTGCAGTTTTCATTGGTCCTCCCATAATTCAAGCACCCGCCTGGCATCCTGAACAAAGCGAAACTGATGACGTAAAACCCATGAACGCACCAGACGGAATTCCCTGACAGTATCCCAAAAGCCGATCGATGGGCGCAAAAGCATTCCCAGCAAGGTTCGCCTGGCCAGTCTGCCCTTTTCGCCATCGAAGCGAATGGCAATATTCTTTAGGAAAAACCGAAGATAATCGATATTTGGGGTTGTCTCTTCTGGACGAATCGGTGATGAGGCATTAACCCGAAAACCAAGCGCAGTCGAAATGGCATCGCCCCACAAATAAGCCCTTAGGCCAAAATCCATTTTTTGCCAGTAGCTTGATGCCAGCTGCTCATCAAAGCCACCCGATTGTAGATAGCGCTGCACATTATATACACC
>CAZDYA010000232.1:0-2860 GCA_964509515.1 uncultured Spirochaeta sp. | reverse complement strand
AAGCTATCAAATCAGGCATAACCGCTGCAGCAAGCACTCAACAAGCTGAATCAGACGGTCCCATACGCTGTCAGTTGGGCGGGCTGGGGTTTTTCCCGGACAAACAGCGGCCTCGGGTTGTCTGGATCGGTCTGAATGAGCTGCAGACAAAAAAAAATACCGGACTCCAGGCAAGAGGCTCAGCGCTCTTTTCAGAGCTTGACCGCGCCTTATGCCAGGAAGGCATAAGCTCACAGAGCAAAGCCTATAATCCGCATATCACCCTTGGATATCGCTTGCGCAACGTGAACGATGCCCAGGCCACCACGGTGACCAGCCTGTGGCAAAAAGAAATACGGCAAAGTCCTTTAATCTTCCCTCTTACGCAGTTCGCTCTGTATGAAAGCCTATTAAGCCCAAAAGGGCGCGTGCATAAGCCACTAAAAGAATACAAGCTCTAGTTTTCTTCTGCCTCATCTGCGCGGAACCTAAGCTCAAACTCATAATCATCCTCTGCCAGGATCAGATCAACCAGGGGGACGGCAAACACCACCGCGTTGCCATCCATTAAGCCTCCGCGCTGTGACACAAGTTCGCCGCCGGGAACTACCCGCAACTCAAGCCGTGATCCAGCAATCAAATCAGCCACTGGGGTTTCGCCTTCGTACTCTTCCAAAGCCCAGCCGACGAACTCAATGTATTCATCCCGTGACATCTGATCCACAGGCGGCAAAAGATAGGCGATCATTGGCGAGTCACCAACCGGGGACAGGGCCAAAAACCTCGGTATATCATCGCGGCCAACCCGGATATTCAGCGCCGCAATATTTCCTGCCCGGGTAAAAGAGATAACCTGCGGAACATCCAGGTTTTCATCACGATACAGCTGCCCAACATCCTGCAAGCCTAAAGTAATTGAAAGCTTCCCGGGTTGGGGTTCCCTGACCTGCCGAACAGTAATTCCGGCCTGCGACTGCAAGGTGCTACGAATCTCCGCCGGGGCAAAAATAGGGCTGTTTGGCTCACTACCGCTAAGATCACGGTAGTAATCCTGAAAAACCCGCCCCATTTCGACCGTCAAAACGACCTCTCCGGAACCATCTATTTTTACATCCATCTGCTGAGTTACTGAACAGCCCGAAAAGACCAAAAAAACAGCCAGCAAGGCTACAAGAAACACGGGTGAAAAAATTTTCATGTAGATACAATAGCGCGCCAAGTCCCAGCCGTCAAACACCCCTGCAAAAAAGCGGTATTTTATTGCCGCAGGCTTTGGCACGTGCTAAACTCTGCCCATGAAAGGTGTAATACTTGCCGGCGGTTACGGAACCCGTTTTCTGCCTGTTACCAAGACCATCCCGAAAGAGATGCTCCCGCTCATCAACAAGCCTTCTATTGAATGCATAATAGATGAATTCGCTGCCGCCGGTATCACTGAAACACTGATTATCACGTCCCGGCGCAAACGCTGCCTTGATGACTATTTTGACCGCGAAGTGGAGCTGGAGACAGAGTTTATCCGCAGCGGAAAAAGCGAGCTGCTGGCAAAAATTGAACCCGCCAAAATGGATATCTTTTTTGCCCGTCAGCAGACGATGAACGGTACCGGGCACGCCTTGTTGCTGTCCCGCCCTTTTGTCGGCAATGAACCATTTATCGTTGCATATCCGGATGACCTGCACTTTGCCCAGGGAGATCAATTACCGCTGGCTGCCCAGCTAAGCCAAAAGTGGCAGGAAACCGGCAAAACCGTGCTAGCTGGCCTGGATAACCCGCCCAACCTGGAACGCTACGGCGTCCTAAAGCTGGCCGCCGACGGGGTGCATGTCCAGGATATCGTCGAAAAGCCCGCGCCAGGCACAGCGCCCAGCCACATCGCCAGCATCGGCCGTTACCTCTACACCCCTGACATTTTCGAATACCTCGAAGAGGGCTGGCGGGGCCATCTGGAATCCGCTACCCCCAGCGCTGAGTACTACCATGTTTACGCCCTGAACAAGCTGATGCAGAAAAATCGGGTTGTTTACCACACGGTAGAGGGGTTGCGCCTTGATACAGGCGCCCCGGCCGGATATCTGCGTGCCATTCTGGAATATGCTGCAGGACAGCCGGAACTGGTGCAGGTTATCAGGGATTTTGCCGGCCAGCTCTAGCCGGGTCGGTGCGCATTACGCCTTTATAGCCGGCAGGGCGGCCAGCCAATCGGCCACCTCTGTATTGCCGCGCTTGGCCGCGCCGGCGGCAAAGACCGCAAGCTTTTGCCTTAGCGCAGCCGCGGCGGCCTGCCGTTTTTTTTCGTCCAGGCCGGCAAAAAACCGCAGCGTATTGGGCGGCAATACCGGCAGGCCTTCCAGCGCAGGCAAGGATTCATGCACCCCAAGAAAATCCATCAGGGCCCGCAAGCGAAAGTATTCAATTACTCCCCAACGCTCAGAAAGCTGCCCCCCATGCCCAGCCCGCTTTTCAACCAGTGGCTCATCAACATAGGCCACCGGCCATCGGCCGGTCCAGTGCAGCCACAATTCATAGTCCTCTGCTACCGGCAAATCTTCACGGAAGATCTTGCCTCCCAGGCAGGAGCCCAACTCTTCGAGCCGCCTGGCCGGCAGCAGTACAGTGCTCGGTCCGATAATGCATTTTTTCAGCGCATCCACAAAGACATCGCCCTGGCGTTGGTGTTTCTGCCCTCTTTGCGAGACATCCCGGCCATCCCGCCGCCAGCGCTCACGAGTATGCACCAGCACAGCATGATCTGCAGCCGTGGCCAACTGCTTTTCCAGTTTCTCGGGCAGCCACAAATCATCGCTATCAAGCAGGCTTATCCAGTCGCCCTTGGCCTTGCCCAACCCGAAGTTTCTGGCTGCCCCTGCCATCCCGGTGT
>CAZDYA010000231.1:0-2878 GCA_964509515.1 uncultured Spirochaeta sp. | reverse complement strand
GGGTTTAGAGGTTGGTTGTTGGCGGCGGCTTTGTTTTTGCTTGATTGCTTCATACTGGTAATTACAGTGCAAGAGGGTGCGAGAATTCGATTTGCTGGAAAAGTCGCTAGAAAAAAACAAGGCATAATCTGAGCCTGACTACTGCTTCTTTTTGATTTAAATCGAATTTTCAGCACATCTTTTCCCGTATAGCACTATAGGGGGTGGTGAATATGGACATGGAGCACCGGCCGCACGATACCTTTTTCCGCCAGATGTTTTGCCAGCCGCAGATGTTGCAGGGGCTGTTGGAGCAGGCCGTGCCGGCTGATATTTTGCAGCAGTTTGAATCTGGCAGCCTGGAGATCGATGAGGATTCCTTTCTTGATGATGCAGGGCGTCAACACTTTGCCGATCTGGCCGCCTCGGTGAGAATAAAGGGGGATAAACCCCTGCGGCTGTATATCCTCTACGAGCATAAGTCTTGGAACGACGACAAGGCGCTGCTGCAGCTGTTGCGATACAAACAGCAAATCTGGCAGCGCGACATTGCTAACCCCAGGATAGGCCGGGTAGCTCCGCTGGCGCCAGTTTTGCCTGTGCTTTTCTATCATGGTGCGGCAGGCCGGGTGCATGAGCGATTTTCGTCCTTGCTGGAGCCCGGCTTGCCAAAAGGATTAAACCACTATCAGGTTGAATTTCGGGCGTTGTTGTACAATCTGACAAGTGTTGATGACAGCTCCTTGGCAAGTGTCAGCCAGCTTGAGGTGCAGGCCGCCTTGCTGGCGCTCAAATACGCCCGGGACAATATGGATCGCCTGCTGCAGCATATAAACCGACTGGCTGAGACGGGCGGCAGGGTGTTCATATTCAGTCGTAATTTCAAGTTGATGAGTTTGTACATCTTTCATGCATCCAGCTTGACGCAGCAGGAAATTACACAGAAAATAAAAACAGCGGTCAAGAATCCGCTTTTGCGGGAGGACGTTATGTTAAGCACGGCACAGATGATTAAGCAGGAAGGTCGGCAGGAAGGTCGGCAGGAAGGTCGGCAGGAAGGTCGGCAGGAAGGCCGCGCCGAGCAAGCGATGAAGGTTGCCCGGCGTTTGCAAGAAGCGGGCATGAGTATGCAACAGATTGCCGTGATTGTTGATATGCCGGTGGCTGAATTGGAGAGTTTGTTGGGTACTGAGTAACCCAGGCTCCGCAGGGGGCGGGGGGCTGGCGAGGCACGGCGGCTGGCAGTGCTGGCACTGACCGCCGCCAACATCTTTCAATCTTTAAAAATATTCCTTTGCTCCTGGTTGCTGCGGGTTTCCTTGACTTTATGAGGGGTTGAGAGTCTGCGCCGGGTTGAGTATAGTGTTCTATCGGTCACAGGCCGATTCTGGAGGGAGGCAATACATGGACGCAGCAACTTTGATGAGGGTTTATCAGTGGATGCTCACGGCGCGCGAGATGGATTTGCTGGAGCAGAGCTATACGGGGCGCGGGGAGGCGTTCTTTCATGTTTCGGGGGCGGGGCATGAGGGTTTTGCGGCTTTGCAGTTGTATTTGCGCGACGAGGATTATCTGCATTGCCATTATCGAGACAAGGCTTTGATGCTGGCTCGGGGGATTAGTCCCGAGATGTTCTTTTTGAGTTTGTTTACCAAGGATGCTTCGCATTCACGCGGGCGTCAGATGAATGCGCATATGAGTGCGCCGGATTTGAATGTGCTGTCATTGGTCGGGCCGGTGGGCAATAGTCCGCTGCACGCGGCTGGGGTGGCGGCGGCAGTGCGCGATACGGCGGGGAAGCCGATTGTGCTTTGTTCGCTTGGCGATGGCATGACGCAGCAGGGCGAGTCGCTGGAAGGGATTGCGCATGCGGCGCGTGCGGGTTTGCCGGTCCTGTTTTTGATTCAGGATAATGGTTTGGCGATTTCGACGCCGACCAAGGGGCGGACCTTTTACGATCTGCCGGGCGGCCGGGCGCAGGAGTTCTGTGGTATTCCGATTGAATATGTCGATGCGCGCGATCCGGTCAAGCTGAGTGGTGTGCTGGAGGCGGTGGTTAGCGGTATGCGCGAGGATCGCCGTCCGCGGATTGTGGTGGGCGATGTTGATCGCTTGCACAACCATACCAATGCTGATGACCAGCGGATGTACCGCAGTGCCGAGGAGATTTCGCGGGTGCAACAGACGGGGGATCCCTTGCTGGCGATGCGGCGTTATTTGCTGGATGCTGGTCACACCGAGGCCGAGCTTGATGAGCTGGCGGCCGGGATTCGCGCTGATCTGGCCCAGGTGGCCAAGCGGGCGCAGCGGAGCGCTGATCCGCAGCCGGTGCTGGATGCGGTGGCGCCCTTGCCGGCCGAGGTGGGGTCTGGTGCGGTTGAGTATCGTGGCCGCGATAATGTTGATGAGTTGCCCGAGGATGATCGCCGGACAATGATAGAGGCCCTGCGCGGGGTACTGGGCAATGCCCTGAAAAACGATGAGCGGGTTTGCCTGTTTGGCGAGGATATCGAGGATCCCAAGGGCGATGTTTTTGGTGTTACCCGTGGTTTGACGCAGGCCTATCCTGGCCGGGTAGAGAATGCTCCGCTGGCCGAGGCTTCCATTTTGGGGGTTTCGGTGGGGCGCGCGATGGCCGGGCAGATTCCGGTGGCCTTTTTGCAGTTCGCAGATTTTCTGCCGATTGCCTATAACCAGATTGTTAGCGAGCTTGGCTCCTTGTATTGGCGTACCGATGGGGGCTGGCAGGCACCGGTTATTGTGATGATTAGCTGCGGCGGTTATCGGCCGGGTCTGGGGCCTTTTCATGGTTCCAGCTACGAGGCCCTGGCGGCCCATACGCCGGGCGTGGATGTTTGTATGCCCAGTACCGCTGGTGACGCGTCTTGTCCACGTCCGG
>CAZDYA010000230.1:0-2918 GCA_964509515.1 uncultured Spirochaeta sp. | reverse complement strand
CCTATGCGGTGCGTGACGGTATTGTTAATCATTGCGGCGAAAAGTTTGAACAGAGGATTGAGCCGGATTTCAATCTGAAAGATTTAGGTGCTATTTGTGACCGCAATGAATATCCCTGTACCTGGGAGGGGGTTGTGGTCCGCATGAGCGACAAGATCGCGTATTTGGGCAGGGATCTGGAAGACGCCCTGCGGCTTAAGGTGATTAAGGCAGAAGATATTCCCCAAAATGCGGCTGCCGTGCTTGGGAGCAACAATAGCGAGATCATCAATACCCTGGTTACCGATATTATCAGCACAAGCATTCAGGAAGGCAGTATCGCGTTCTCTGACCGTGTTTATGAGGCTTTTCTGGAAATGAAAGAGTTTAACTACCAGCGTATCTACCGCAGCGAGGTGTTGGAAAAGCTCCATCCGGGTTTTGAGCGGGTGTTGACCGTTTTGTATGAATACCTTGATTCCCTGTTCGAACGCTTTGGTTTTGAGGGAGAAGCCTATCTAGCCGAAGCCAATAATCTTGCCAGCGGTTTTGGTCGTTATGCTGCCAATATGCGTGACTATTATTTTGCCCAGCCGGATTCAACTGCCGATGTGGTCTTTGATTTTTTGGCAGGGATGTCAGATGATTATGCCCTGGATTCACTGAGCGAGATAATGGTGCCGCAATCTTATACAGTTGGTTTTGCCAAGGGCAGATAAGCAAGCAAAAAAAAGCAGGGAGGCTTTTGCCTTCCCTGCTTGCATGTTTGCTAGCCAGACTGCTTTATTTTGTGTAAAGCGGTCGGTGGTGGTAATGGGTGTGAAGCAATTCATGCGCCTTTTTGCTGTTCGGCTCACCAAGGAAGTCCTTGTAAATATCAACAATAAAGGGGTTCTGGTGGCTGCAGCGGAGGTTGGACTTATCATCATCGGAGTAAAGGCCGGCAATTCGTGCATTACGGATGTGGTCCTCTGTACCATATGGCTGACCACCACCGGCGATACAACCGCCGCGGCAGGCCATGACCTCGATAAAGTGATATGGCGGCTCTTGACCTGCTTCGCGTGCTGCTCTTACCTCGGCCAGCAGATCCCGAACGTTGGCGATGCCGTGAGCAACGGCCACCCGCAGTTCCTTGCCGTTAATGTTAAGGCTTGCGGAGCGGATCCCTTCCATGCCGCGAACGGCCTCGAAGGTTATCCCCTGATGCTCCTTGCCGGTAACCAGGTAGTGGGCCGTACGCAGGGCGGCTTCCATAACCCCACCGGTAGCGCCGAAGATCGTACCGGCGCCTGTGTAGGCACCGATCGGATTGTCGGCTTCTTCGTCGACCAGGTTGGCGAAATCAATACCGGACTGCTTGAAGAGACGGGCCAGCTCCCTAGTTGTAAGTACAACATCAACATCCTGTTCGCCCGAGGCATACATGTGCTCATCCCTAGTGATCTCAAACTTCTTGCTGGTACAGGGCATGATGGCTGCGGAATATACATTTTTCCTGTCTATGCCCTTGTTGCTGGCATAGTAGGTCTTTGTCAGTACACCCTGCATCATCATGGGTGATTTGGCGGTCGAGAAGTTGGGGATCATGTCATCGCAGTATTTCTCCATGTAATCAACCCAGCTGGGGCAACATGAGGTGATCAATGGTAGTTCGCCACCATTGGTAAGGCGGTCTACAAATTCAGAGCCTTCTTCCATAATTGTCAGGTCAGCAGAAAAGTTGGTGTCGAAAACAGCATCTACCCCGATACGACGCAGGGCGGCATAGATCTTGCCGGTGGTTACTGTTCCCGGCTCCATGTCGAAGGCTTCGCCGATGGCAACGCGGACCGCAGGAGCAATTTGCACTGCTACATGCTTATCGGGGTCTCGAATGGCATCAAGCAGTTTCTTCGTGTCGTCTCTTTCGTAAATGGCACCAACCGGGCAGTGGGCACTACATTGTCCACACTTGATACAGGGGCTTTCGTTTAGCAGTACTCCACCAGCAGGAACCATTTGGGTCTGGTCGCCACGGCTGATAAATTCCAGTGCCCAAACATCCTGAAGCTGCTGGCAAACAAGTACACAGCGACCACATTTTACGCACTTGCGTGGATCGAGGACAATCGAAGGTGTTGATTTGTCGCGGGGTAATTCTGGTACGTCATGTTCGTAGTGTACTTCGCGAATACCAAAATCGGCTGCCAGGGTTTGCAGTTCGCAGCTGCCGTTACGGCCACAGGTCAAACACTCGTTCGGGTGGTTGGATAAGATCATTTCAATGGTTGTCCGGCGCACTTCATGCAGTTCCGGATCATGTGTTGTGTAGTTTCCACCTGGCTCTACACAAGTAGCGCAGGCACGTGGCAGTTTTGGGCTACCGGCAACCTTGACAACGCAAAGCCCGCATGCTCCCCAAGGGGTCAGGTCCGGGTGCGCACACAAGGCTGGAATTTTTATGCCGGCCTGCTTGGCGGCGTTCAGAATGGAAATTCCGGCTGGTACTTCCATTTGGGTTCCGTTCATGGTTATTGATACTGTACTCACAGTTTACTCCTTACTTGAAAAGTTAATGTCACTATAACGTCACAGCTTAAGCGATTAGAATCGCTTCGAACTTGCATGCCTGGTAACAGGCCCCGCATTTGATACATGCGGACTGGTCGATCACGTGCGCTTGCTTGCGTTCGCCGGAAATACAGTTGGTCGGACACTTGCGTGCGCAGACGGTACAGCCGATGCACTTTTCCGGATCTATGGTATAGGTAACCAATTCCTTACATACCCCAGCCGGACATTTTTTATCCTGGATATGGGCCAGGTATTCGTCACGGAAGTAGTGCAGGGTAGATAAAACCGGATTGGGAGCTGATTGCCCCAGACCGCACAAAGAGGCTTTTTTCATGGCAACTGCGATGGAGTGCAGCTGATCAATATGCTCCATGGTCCCGGCG
>CAZDYA010000229.1:0-2918 GCA_964509515.1 uncultured Spirochaeta sp. | reverse complement strand
GTATTGCCGCGGGTGCAGCAGGTAACAGTGTCCCTGATGCGCTGCTTGCTGCAGCAGCGATCAGGCATGAGGCAGAATTCGTTACCATGGATGCTGGTTTTAAACGCTATGCCGGGCTGCGATTAAGGCTGCTGCAGGCAGAAACGCCGCGCAGCGCAATAAACTAAACCAATTCATCCAGAGCCGTGACGATTTCCTTGTCGTAGAAATTGGTGTGGCTGTAGAGTTCTTCGAAGGCGGCGTCGCGGTCCATGATGTTGCGGTAGTCGCGGCGGCTGACCAGGGCGACGTAGCTTTCGGCCACCCGGATGACGCGTGCGATGTAGGGGATGGCGTTGCCTTTAAGGCCATAGGGGTAGCCGCTGCCGTCGATGTTTTCGTGATGCTTGGAAACGGCGTCCTTAAAGAGGTCGCGATATTCTTCGGGTACAAAGAAGACCATGTTCATGCCGATGGTAGTGTGGGTTTTTAATATTGCGAATTGGTCTTCAGTGATGGTTTTGGACTGCAATAGGGCCTGGTCAATGTTAAGAAAGCCGATGTCGTAGACCAGACCGGCGGCGTAGTGCAGCACGGCCTGGGGCTGTTCGTGGCCCATGGCCATGGAGATCTTGTAGGTGAGCTCGGCTACTGTTGCAGCGGCGTTTTTGCGGTTGGTTATCTTGTCGATTTCGCTGGCATAGGAGCGGCATTGTTCGACCAGCCGCCGCATGGCTTCGGCATCGCTGGCGCCGGCTGCCCCACCGCTCTGGTCGGTGAGCAGGGCGGCGTTGCTGTTGCCCGGCAGGGCAGCGGGGCCGCCGCCGTCTGGTGTGAAGGGCAAGACGGCGCGCAGGGTGTCTGATTGGGCCATCTGCATGGCCTGAAAGGTCTTGATGGTGCTGGTAAATTGCTGTTGCTGTATGCGTTGCTGACGTACTGTCATAAGCACGAAAATAACTACTAATATAATGACAATAACACCGGCCACGGCCAGGCCAATCATCATTTTATAGCCGAAGCTGGTGGTAGTGGACAGGATTTCTTCGGTCGATTGCATGCTTGATTGCATGGCCAGTTCCAGCTGTTCGCGAAAGCGTTTTTCCTGTTCGGCGCGGGCGTTTTCCAGTTCAACCTGCCGCTGATAAAACTGCTCGGTTTCCTGGCGGCGGGTTAGTTCGCGCTCTTCTTCCAGACTGCGGTTGAGTTCCATCATGCGGTCAATGCGTTCTCTTTGTTCGGCGTCAAGCTTTTCACGCTCCTGGCGCAGTAATTCCTGCTGCCGCTCGTATTCCTGACGCTCCTGTTCCCGTTGCAGTTCAAGCTGTCGCTGGCGTTCCAGCCCCTCTTTTTGTTGGCGTTCGAGCTCTGCCAATCTGGCCATTTCCTGTTCCAAAATGGCTTCCTGTTCTTCGCGAATTTGCTCCATGGCCTGGGCTTCGGCAATCTTTTGTCTGGCGGCGTCAAAATACTCTGCGCCCTGGGCGATTACCGATGAAGGGGCACCGGCAAGTTCTTGCTCGATTTCCTTTAATCGCTGCCAGTCTTCGGCTTCGGCCAGTTCACTGGTATAGGCTGAAACAACCCTTTCGGCGATGCTGCGGGCATCGTCATCGATTTCGCGCTCTTGATAATAGCGTAAAATTATCCTGATTCTGGAATAGGCGCGGTCAAACTCGCGCGTGATCAGCTCGGTTTCGGCGGCATCTATTGCCCGCTGGATGACGGCGTCCCGGGCCATTATCGCGGCCGGTGCGACCAATAATATGCAGATAATTAAGAATAATAGATAGAATGATTTACTTTTTCGCATAGAATCGTGCTCCTACGGCGGCAGATATGGTGGTGTTCCATTCGTTATGGTCGGTAAGCATTAAATGATAGGTGTGTACTCTTGGTTGGGCATAAAGCTCAATTTTTGGCGTTATTGACATGATGGTTATGTCGGAACTGATATCGGCAGCAAAAGAGTTCATGATGGTCGCTTCGCCAAGGTTGAGCGGCAACCAGTCATAGCCAGCCGAGATTGAAATACGGTCTGTAATTTGCAGCTGGTCGATGGCGATGCCAATGCCCGGACTGACAACGTACTCAAGGTAGGGAAAATTGTCCGGTGGTGGGTCCTGAATTGAGGTGTTGTTTAGTACATGGTAGCTGACGCGCAAATGCAATGGCAGCTTGAACAAGGGTTTTTCCGGGTTGAGGGCGGAGCCTATCCACAGAGGGGCGCCAAGCCAGATATCAAAGCGGAATTCATTGGCGGTAATAAAATCGCTCAAAGATAAATAGGAATACTTATAGGCGGCGGATAGCCCGGCCGAAAATACCGGATGCTGAAAGCGGAAAGCGGCGGCCGCGCTGCTGCCAAGCATGCCAGGCTCATTTGGCTCAAGACCCCGGTAAATACCGTAATGCAAGGGGGTTAGCTGGGCGTTCAATGAAAAGTTCTCTGGTCCGATGACCCGCAGGCTGGCCAGGTATTCCTCTTTTTCTACTTCTTTTTGCTGGGCTTCTTCGACAGCCTGCTGCTGCAGTGCTTGCTGAGCCTGGAGTTCCTGCTGCCTTTGGGCTTCTTCTATGGAAAGGTATAGCTCTTCGGCTTCTTTGTTTTCAAAATTTACAAGTAATACGGTGCTTACCAGCTCTCTGGCGCTGGCCAAATCCTTTTTCCGGATGGCTTCGCGGGCGTACTGGATGATGCGCCGTTCCAGAGGGGCTGAATCTTCGGCAGACATTAGCAATTCTTCTATGGCTGAATAGTCCTGGGATTGCACAGCGTTTTGTAGATCATCTGCAAAGATAGTTACAGGAAAGAAAATAAGAACAGCGACCAAAAGGGCAGTACATCGGATGTTTTTTGCTTTCACGCTTTTACCTTCCATTATGGATATATATGGCATTATACGGCAGGAAAGACGATTTTGCCAGTGAAAAAAGGT
>CAZDYA010000228.1:0-2960 GCA_964509515.1 uncultured Spirochaeta sp. | reverse complement strand
ACATTATCCTGCTGTCGTCTGGCCAAGGCTTTTTGACAAGCATCTTCGACCCCGGCAAAATGGCCTGCGAAATACATTACTACCGCTTGTATGGTGTAGGCAAAGTAAAGAATGGCATTATCGGGATTCTCTTTTGCCATGGGAATCAGGTCTTGAATTATTCTGATGGCATCTTCAAAGCGGGTAACAATATAATAGTACATGGCGCAAGACAGCATTGCTAGAATTAGCTTTTGCTTTTTTTGCTCGTCCTTGATGGCAGATTCGTCCTGGAAAATTTTTTCTGCCCGCTGAATTAATGGCGCTAATGCATCGGTGTCTTTGATAAAATATCGCAGGAGCATGAAATCGCTCAGGTATTTAATTACATCATCATCAGAATCAATGAGCGATGCCCCCTGGCTGTAATAGGCGGCCAGTTTTGGCAGGTTGTTCTGCTCCTTCCAGTTTTGCATCAGATTTTTTAATGTGGCTGAAGTGCGGGGATCTCTGGTTTGTAGCATAATCTGCAGTATGGCTTCCTCGTTTCTCTCCTTGTTTCTTTCCAATTCCGATAGAACCCTGGCAAGCCAATGTTTCCTGCTGTCCTGGGATATCTCACTGGTCAAATAAGAAACGGCCTCGCCGGCAACCCGACAACCTGATTGCCTGTTTCGGTGTACCAGTTTTTGCTGAATAAAAAATGGCAGGCGCTCCTGAATGCCTGTGATGTCATCGGCTAGAAAATCGCCCGGGAAAAAGGCCCCAATGGTTAAAATATCCCGGTCTTTATCAGAAAGCCTAGAGCATGTTTCCTCAATGTGATCCTTAAAAAGGCTCTGGTAATCAAAATTATGGATGGAAAAGTCCGGGGATAGCTGCCAGCCACCGTCTATGGTTGGACTTAACAGGTCTTTGGCTTTCAGCAATTCAAGATTGCGGATAATTTCGCCGGGGTAGAGCGAGAAATTCTTCCAGGCGGCTAATATCTTTTGAATGTCCCTGGCTGGCAGTTTGGATTGAAAGAGGTTAGTTAGCATTTGCTGGCACTGGGCGGTGGATAGCTGATTCAGAATTACTTGATCGAAGGAATCTTTCAAGAAAAATGGGCTTAGGGAAGTTTCGCTGTCAGCGCTGGCTATTATAAACATATCACTGCTGCGAATAACCGCTGCCGTTACACTGTCGGCGTAGTGGATGTTATCAATCAGTACATGAATCCCTCGGTGCTGTAAAAATGCAAAGAAATCAAGCAGGAAAGACTGAATGTATTCCTTTATATTACTACTTTCGATATTTTGCTTGTTTTTATCTACGGCAACCCTGAACTGCGAAGGTAGCAAGGAATTAATGTACTCGCCTTTGGCATCTTGCAGTAGGCCCGACAAATCACGGCGCTCCAACAATAGGGCAGAGCTGTTAATTATTTTCTTGGCAGCCTGCCCCCATTCCTTGGCATCCTGGGGGAGCAGGTCAGCGATTATCCAGGTTTTCTCTGGATGTCTCATGGGAATGGAATGAAGTAGGGCGGTCTTGCCTGCAAGCGGATCGCCAATAATGGCCAGCCGTCTTTGGGTGTGGATTGCCTGGGCGATTTCCTGGTGATATTCATCATGCCCTACCGGAGCGCAGCTTAGAACCAGTTCCTGATTTCTATCATGTTCCCGCAACTCAAAATTTGTGCAGTCTGGATCCTGGCTAATACGCTCAAGGTCGTATATTACTCCGGCAGCGCTCTGGTATCTTGCTCCTGGGTCCTTGCTGATTAATACCTCGATCAGTTCAACAAGCTTGGCGGGGGCATTTGGAGCGAACAGGTGCAGATCAGGCGCTTTCTCCGTTAGTATGCGGTTTATCAGGCGGTTGCGGTCCTGGTGCTCAAAGGGCAACCTTCCGCCAAGCAGCTGATAAAAGCATATTCCAAGGCTGTATAGGTCTGTGTAATTGCCCGGCGGAAAATCAATATATCCAAGTTGTTCTGGTGACATATACGGCAAGGTTCCGGATTGAATGCGGTCATTGCCTGTCTTCTCGATTGAACCGCCAAAGTCAAGCAGTCTTATGTGTCCGCTTTTATCAATCAAAATGTTTTGAGGTTTTATATCGCCATGCAGGATGCCCTTGCCATGGGTTTCTTCGAGAGCCCGGGCGCATTGGATCATAAAAACCAATAATGGCTCCCACTTTCCGGTGTAGGCAATAATCGGATCGCCGTCAATGAATTCGCTCACCAGATAAAATCCGTTTTCATCCTCGAAGGTGTCAAGCAGGCTTACTGCAAAGGGGGATTCCGAGAAGCGTCGCAAAATTGCCGCTTCCTTTTCGTAGCCAGTGTGGTCGCTGGCTCGTCGCCGGAAAAGTTTCTTTACGGCGACTGATTTTTGCGACCGCAGATCAATTGCCCGATATACCTCGGAATGGCCGGAAAGATGAATCTTTTCATCAAGGCGGTAATTTTCCAGCATCAAGATCCTCCAGCAGAATATGCTTTATGAGTGTTTCGTAACGAAACCCAGCAGCAAAGAGTTCAGCACGTGAGGCTTCTCCATGATTGTAACATGGCCGCAGTCCGGAATGATGGCAAATTCACTATGGGGAATGGCCTCTGCCATTATACGGGAGTACTTGACGGGTTTTAGCATATCCTGTTCGCCACACACTATAAGGGCTGGACAGTTGATATTTGCAAGCTCCTCAGTAAAATCAACGTCCTTCAAAAATGTTTCATAAAGGGTGATCTGCGCCTTTAGGTAATCGGGGCCAAGCTTCTTGGCCATTTCGGCTCTTTGAGTCAAGGTATCCATGTTGTTCTGAATAAAAGAAGTACCGTAGATTGATGGCATCATGCCCCAGAAAAAATGTTCGGCATTACCGGTGGCTGCCAGCGCCTTCCATTGCTTAACAAAGAGCTCCAACAGGGCATCATATTCACTGACAGAATCAATGACCGAGATGGATTTGACCTCGTTGGGATAATCAAT
>CAZDYA010000227.1:0-2961 GCA_964509515.1 uncultured Spirochaeta sp. | reverse complement strand
GTCTGATACCATGCCTGGCGCACTGCTTTCTTAAGGATGCCAGGGCTTCCCAGCCGCCAAGGGATTCGGCGATGTTGTAATCCAACAGGGAATAGGCGCTGGCTTCGGCTTCGGGGTTGCCGCAAATGCGCTTGATCTCGCGGCTGGCAGGTGAACGCTCCCACAGGCCGATAAGCCACAGGCCGGTGATTCCCCGGGCGCCCAGTAAAGCTATCTCCTGGTCAGGAATTTGATCCAGCCGGCGGATATCCCTCTCATACCAGCGGCTAAGCTGATCAAGCCAAACCAGGGTGCTTTTGGCGATCAATACCAGGCGAGGCATCCAATCCTTGTCCTGGCTAAAGCGTTCCATTTCATCGTGAAGGCCATCAAAGGACAGGGTGTTTGAATTTCCTCCTCCTGTGAATCCGCGATGCTTGTATTCCTCGTTAAGCCTGTCTAGCGTCCGCAGGAGTCGGTCCAGCAGGTCTCCTAGCAGCATCGACCAGTGGCTTCGTATGTAGCTTAACTGGTCAAAAAGGCTGTCTGGATGGGCGATTGAGGGGGAATGCAGAAATTTCATCAAATGTTCATCATCGGGTCCGAATCCTGGCAGTTCGTCAAATATTTGATTAAATAATTCCAGCAGGCCGTCAAGCTGACATTTTTTTCTGGCCTCATTCAGGGAAAAAATATCCTCGTAGTCAATCAAGGCCGGGTTTTGCTGCTCAATTTGAACCAGCATAAGCTCCTTAAACAGCAGGGTGCCATGTTGGCGAAGGAAATCATCAGGATTAGAGGTTCCCTTGTAGACAGGCAATGGCGGGTTGGTGGTGCAAAAGGTCTGCATGATGCTACTCAGCTTGTCCTTGCCCAATTGTGCCTGGGCTCGAGCGTAGGCATCGTTAAAAATATTGTTCCCGTATTGCTGCTGATAAACTTCCAGAAGATAAAAGTAGATTTCATCCAGCAGGGATAAGGCCGAAAGCTCTGCTGCGCTAACAGCCAAATGGGGATTAACAGCAATGTTGCGTTGACGGTTGATTTGAAAGGCCAGTTCATTGGCGCTGCGGCCGTCTGGTAATATTGCTCGGTCTGAACAGCCAACGGCCTTGGCTTCTGCATCATATTGAAGGCGAAATTCACGTGAAAGGTGAAAGCATCTAAGCATTACAGTGTCCTTTTTGCCCGTCCAGCGGTCAGGGTTTTGATCCGGTTACAGAGGGCTGGCCGTTCGCCAAGATCTTCGACTGCCACAGGCATGCGATATGACCAGTTGGAATCGGCGACCGTGCCCGGTACATTTATCCGGTCTTCGCCTGGTTTCGCCGGTGGCACTGAGGGGTCCAATACCAAAAGATCCTGAACTTGAAACATGCAAACGTTGGCGGCGGTTTTCAGCAGGGCCTCGTAAACCCTCATGGCGACGGAATCCGTAAACTGGCCAGGAAAGGGTTCTTTAAAACCAAGGCAATACCAGAAATCGGAGGCCCCCTGTTCCTGCTCCCACCATTCTTTGGTTGTGCTGGTGTCATGCACGGAAAGCGCGCAAACGCTTAGCGCCGGATAATCCTGAAGATCAATATACGGTTCTCCCGGCAGATTCCACTCGCGGGTCCAGCGCGGAATACGCAGGCCCAAAATCTTGAGCTCGCTTAATACCTGGGGGACACATTCAGGGACGGCACCGAGATCTTCGGCGCAGGTGAGCATGTTGGTGTTCTCGCGCAGCACGCTTAGCAAACGCCGGCCGTGTTCTGCCCATATCGCTTCTGACCGGCCGTAATGATTGTCGATAAGCCGCTCGAAGTTGCTTTTTTCATTTTCTGATAGCATGGAATAACGGCTGCACTCACGAAAGTGCCAAGTCGCAGCAAAGATGTCGTCTTCGACCTCGATCAGGGCGCGATCCTGGAACCAGGATTTAAATATGTCCTTGTGCTCCTGAGTGATGGACAGGGTATCAAAAAAGGTGTCGCCATGGATGGCATGCGGGAAAACATATAGATCCTGATTTTCTATTTGTTCAAAGACCGCCGAAATTAGTTTAGGGGCCAAATCGCCAAAGGCCTGGCGGATTTGCTCGCCCTTGATGTGCGGTTCGGCAAGCCAGCGGATGCGATCAGGATTCAGACCGTGCTGCAAAAGCTCTTCCCGTGCGATAAACGCCGATGGAAAGAAGTATCCCAGTGAGCCTGCCCGGTTGTGCTCGGAAATGCTCCATATACGGAAAAAACCAAGCACATGGTCGATGCGGTAGGCATGGTAGAATTTGTCGGCCTGTTGCAAGCGGGCCTTCCACCAGGAAAAATCCGCATTGGCCATGGAATCCCAATCGTAGATGGGAAAGTCCCAGTTTTGTCCGCTGGCGGAAAACATATCGGGTGGCGCGCCAGCCCGCAGGCGCCGAATGAACAGGCTGCGGTGGGCCCAGACATCGGCGCTATCATCATTCATCAAAATGGGCAGGTCACCTTTAAGGAAGACGCCCTTGGCCGCCGCCAGCCGGCTTACCTCAGTGAGCTGGGTCTCCAGGCGGTATTGCATCCACGCATAAAAATGGTGGTTATCGATTAAATCGGGGTGACTCCATCTTTCCTGTATGCTCTCCTTGCATGGGTCCTGCATGGTTTGCCAGTGCAGCCAGCTCTTTTGTTCATTCTGTTCTTTAAGAACAGAATAAACCGAGTATGGGATTATCCATGGCGAGGAAGCGATCCAGGCTTGCAAGTCAGGGTCCGCTTTGATTGCCGCAGCATGATGAGAATATACTTCCTGCAGGATTTCCAGTTTGAACCGGCGGATTTCGGCGTAGTTAATGCGGACTGGCTGGTTCATTTCGGCGGCCTTTTCCAGCAGACGCTTTTGTAACTGGTTGGCAAAGGCAGAATCATCTTTTAATTCCGGAAAATCCTGAAGACGGCCATAAACAGGGTTCAGGGCAAAGGCGCTTAAGGCAGAGTACGGAGAGCTCTGGTAGCC
>CAZDYA010000226.1:0-2968 GCA_964509515.1 uncultured Spirochaeta sp. | reverse complement strand
GGCATGATCAATCAGTTTCTGGATGAATTTCAATGGCCGGAACTCGATTACCTTATTATCGATTGCCCGCCAGGTACTGGCGATGAACCGCTTAGCGTTGTACAGGCCTTCAAGAAGATCAGTGGGGTGGTAATTGTTACGACACCGCAGGATGTTGCCCTGTTAGATGCCCGCAAGAGCATTGTGTTTGCCCAGCAGCTAAAGGTTTCGGTTTGGGGTATCATCGAAAACATGTCCGGTTTTACCTGCCCAAGCTGCGGCGCCTATATGGATTTGTTTAAAAGCGGTGGTGCTGCCAAGGCGGCCAGCGATTTTGATATCCCGGTGCTGGCCACCATTCCGTTGGATGCCGCCATAGTCGAATCCGGCGATTCCGGTACGCCTTTTCATAAATCAGAGAAGGGTGGGGTTTTTGCCGAAATTGCCGATGCTATCCGGCAGCGGGCTGAAAAGGCCTAGGGACTACCACTGTTCTGGCTGTTTACCAGCTGGTATCCCGCGATCGCGGGCATAGCCGAAGGGGTTGAATTTCATCAATGCAAATAGATGCCAGGCGGTGGGGGCCAGGCTCGGCCTGTCATGGGCTTCTGGCCAAAGAGCTTCGCCGCCATATCCCTGGGCATTGGCATCATAAGCATATGGCAGACCTGCTGCCGCCGTGGTTTCTTTGCCTGGCATCAGCAGTCTTGAGTTTTCCCTTAGGTAATGGATGTATTTCTGCTTATCGCCTGCCAAGGCGTAAGCTATTATCATGCTGCCGGTGGCTTCGGGGTGTATGGTGTTAAGGCTTGAATCATAACAAAAACCGCTAATTGATGGTTGATTGCCGGCTGCCGGGCGACTGGCCCCAAAAAGCTCTTCCGCCTGCCCCAAAGAGGCGGCGGGAAATCCCTTGATGGCCAGGTATCCCCAAGCCAGGTTGTCGCTGGCGTACTTATAGGCGGGGTCAGGCGGGGCAGGCCAGGCGATAAAAATTTGTCGCTGATGGTCCCAACGTTCTTTTTTGAAATAATCCAAAATGCCTTCATGGAAATCGGTATAGCCCGGGATGGCGCCAAAGGCGTCGATATTGCCCTCTATTACCATGTTTGTATTGGCCGAACCGTCGGGCCTGGTTCCGGAAATCAGCCCGCCGTTTTCCTGTTGCAGGCTTTTTATCCAGTTTTCCAACGATCCAACGAGTTCCTGATAAGCATTTTGATTGCCGCTAATTAGACGGTAATTTTGGGCTGCAATCAGTAGCCAGGCGTTGTCACCAAGCCATCGGGCAGAACTTCTGAGCGGCCTGCCGTTTTTATTTCTGAATTGAAAAAAGCCGCCAGGTCCCGATTCAAGCTCATCCATGATTTGATTCTGGAAGAAATCTAGGATTTTTTCCGCAGCAGAATAATTTTCCAGTAGGCTAAAAACGATTACGGCTAGCGCCTGGTCGTAAAGGCTTATGCGGGCCCGGCCGGGCTTGTCCGGTTCAAATGAAAATACCAGCCCGTTTTCCATTTGAATATCTGCAAACCATTGGGTGATTGCCTGGGTTTCATTTGATTGCCCGGATTGTGCTATCACAGGAAGGGGGTAGCATAAGAGCAGAGCCGTCAAAAGGGAGGTTGTAATTTTAATGCGAGTAAGAATCATCAAATCGATTATCAGTCCGTTTCTATTATTATACAAGGATCACAGCTTGACATTTATTTTTACCCGGGTAAAAATATGTCCTGGAGGAAATAATGACAGCAATCAGTTCGAAGACCTGTGCGGCCTTCTTTGAGCATCGTTTGATCGCGTCCGGGGCTCCGCTTGATGTCGCCATCGCAGTAAAAGAATTTATAGGTGATGATGCGCATTCACCAGTTTTGATCTTCGATGATGACACCAGCGAGCAGCTTGAATTTGATTTTCGGGGTACTTTGCAGGATGTCTGCCGCCGCCTGTCGCTTGCTGAGCGCCAGGACCAGCCGCTACCGGGTGCGGCGGCTGACTCCGAAAAATCCCGTGGCAGGGGAAGACCCAGGCTGGGGGTTGTATCGCGCGAGGTTACCCTTTTACCCAGGCATTGGGACTGGCTAGGTGAACAGCCTGGAGGGGCGTCTGTTGCCTTGCGCAAGCTGGTAGAGAAGGCCAGACACGATTATGCCGATGTTGATGCACGCCGCAGGGTGCAGGAAAGGGCTTTTCGCTTTATGAATGTGATTGCTGGCAATCTTGACAATTTTGAGGATGCTATCCGGTCTTTGTATGCCGCCGATAAGGAAAAATTTGCCACTTGCATCAATGATTGGCCAAAGGATATTAGCGATCACTGTTGGCGGCTGACAGCTTCACTGTGGCAAGCTGGATAAGCAGTCAAAGGAGCATTTTATGGAATACTTGAATCTGTTTGGTGAAATGTGGTCCAGCCTTAATTTTTCAAAGGGTTGGACAGTCTGTGTTAATGACTGGCAGCAGGGTAGTGATGTGGTTGTGAGGGAGCTTATTGTTTTTAAAAAAGGTATGCCTTTAATTGTCTACGTTGATCCCGTCGATCAGGTTGATTGGTATAAGCTGTATTATCTGAGCTATCCGCATGTGCTGGGTGCCAATATAGAAGTAGCAGGTGATGATAGGACAAGAAATCTACGTCTTTCTGCTGACAATGGAGACAAAATGCACTTAGAGCTTGGTTTGGGTGATTTTGGTGCTTACAACATCGCCTTTGGAGCAAAAACCGGGACAGCGAAAGAGTTTGTGATTTATCCTGAAAAGATTGCTATTGTATCAAAGGCAGCAGGCGCATATCTTTGCGAAGATATGGGTTATTTGGTGCCGCTGGAATATTCAATCAGACCAGGAGAATATGAGCTTCCTAGGGTTCCGATGATCAATGTTTGCCGTATGGAACTGGAAACAGTGCCTTTGTAAGTCCAAAATTTATATATAAAAAAAACCGGCGCACCAAAATAGTGCAACCGGTTTAAAAACAAGCAAGGGAACT
>CAZDYA010000225.1:0-2985 GCA_964509515.1 uncultured Spirochaeta sp. | reverse complement strand
GTCCTGGCTGTCGTGGCGGTATTGTCCCATAATTTCTTGCTGGGTAATGAGGTTAAAGAGGTTTGCTTGTTGGGTCTGGCTTTGACCGCGATCTCCGTGATAGGGCACCTTCATCCCTGGATTTATATTATTGCATCATTTGTTGTGTTGCTTGAAACCCCCGCGATAATAAGATTGTTGAAAAAGCTTCCGGATGCAGACAATGTTCTTGAACAAAAAGATTCCTGGCATTGGTGGCTAGTTGGTGGAACAATGGTTTTGGTTCTGTTGACCAGGCTGCTTGGAATCGGCTTGCTTGATCCCTATGTTGACGAGTATCCGCATTTTTGGATGGGGCGATTGTTGTCCTTGGGGCAGGAAGCGGGATATGTCAGGGGAATGCTACTGAGTAAGGCGGTGGGGCTGGTATATGCCATAGTAGATCCGCAGAGCCTAAAGGGGTTCTTTTTTTGGGGGCGTGTGCCAGCGGCAGTTGGATCCGGTCTTGCCGGGATTTTTCTATACTGGACCGGCCGAAAAATCAGCAAAGGGATTGGCCTGCTTGTTTTGTTGTTATGGGCCCTATGGCCATGGGCCTTTTCGATCGGCCGAACCATGCGCGAATATGCCTGGTATGTACCTATGGCCTGGACCGCTATTTTGTTTTTGTATGTTGCTGTGGAAAAAGGCTTTAGAAAGTGGCAGTCATGGTTGTTGGTCCTGCTGTCTGGCGCCATGGTTTGGCATGCCTTAAAAATTGATATTCATTCAACTTTCAAGGTTGTTTTGATAATGGTTATGGCCTTTGTGCTGTGGTGGTTGTGGGATAAAAAGGGTGTGATTGTTGATTATATAAAAACAAAGCCTCTGTTATTGATTCCCGCCGGGCTAGGTATAATAGTGCTGGGCAAAATCTCGCTGGATCTTGCCATGAAAAGTTCACATGTAAGCATAGTGCCGGATTCAATTAATCTTATGGCTTTCAGATATTATTTTGGTACTATCGATACACACCTGATGCATTTATGGCGCGCGCATGATCCCTTGTTTGTGTCCCTTCCAATTTTTGGCATAGGGGTAATATCGGTTAGAAAAAATAAACTGGCGGGCTTGGCTCTGGTCGTTACCGCTGTGCTGTATACTTTTTATTCACTCTTTTTTGACAGGTATTTTCGTCCACGTTACACAGCATACATCCTGCCCATGTATTTGTTTTTTATGGCCTGTGGTATTCGCGGGGTGTATCAGCTTGTGCGTCACTATGTGCTTCCCAACAGGAGAGCCCTTGTCTCGATTGCGGTGACCAGTATTTTTGTTGGCTTGATTCTGTTCAGCCCGGGGGTTTTGGCCAAAACCTTGATGTACAAGGATCATGGTCATAACAAGATAACTGGTGAGTTTCACTTTCGGGTTGATCGAATTATGGACTACCTTCATGAGCACGTAGCCCCTGGTGACGCGATGTTGGTGGCGCACTTGCTTCATCCCATCCGCTTGATGCCGTTTGATTTTGATGTTCCAATGGGGTCATATTCATGGAGTAGTGCTGGTCGGTTTGATTCGGTTGCCAGGTTTATGGATAAGCACCCGAGCGGTTATATGGTATTGGACGATAAGCGAAATATCGAATGGAACAAAGGATTTCCGCTGGAGGCGCCATTCCGTTTCGCAGGCCGCCTTGTGACGCCCGTTTTGCGCCAGGATTTGGCCACCGTCTACCGCTGGGAGCTCTGGCCGCAGGGTGATTCGTCGGTCAAAGACGTTCCGGATTTTAGTCCGTGATTTTGTAAAATTCCCGATACCATTGGGCGAAGGCATTGACGCCGTCCTGAATATTGGTGGCGGGCCGGTAGCCGAAATTATCTTCCAGGCTTTTGGTGTCAGCCCAGGTGCGTGGGACATCGCCGGGCTGCATTGGTAGTAGCTGTTTTTGGATGCTGCGGCCGGTGGCGGTCTCGATGGCGCTAATAAAGTCCATCAGGTGCACGGGGCTTGAGTTGCCGATGTTGTAAAGGGCGGCTGGGGCTGGTTGGTCGGGCGTGCTGCTGCCGGGTTGTGGGCTGGCGGGGGCTTTGTCCAGTACCCGGATTACGCCCTGGACGATGTCGTCGATGTAGGTAAAGTCCCGCTGCATTTCGCCGTGGTTAAAAACCTTGATGGGTTTGTTGTCGAAGGCGGCCTTGGTAAACAGGAAGGGGGCCATGTCCGGACGGCCCCAGGGGCCGTAGACGGTAAAAAAGCGCAAGCCCGTGTTGGCAATGCCGTAAAGGTGGGCGTAGGTATGGGCCATCAGTTCGTTGGCTTTTTTGGTGGCGGCATAAAGGCTTAATGGGTGGTCAGTGCGGTCGTCGGTGCTAAATGGGATGCTGGCATTGGCGCCATAGACCGAGCTGCTGCTGGCATAAACCAGATGCTTTACGGGAAAGACCCGGCAGGCTTCCAGGATATTCAAAAAGCCGCTGATGTTGCTGCTTGTGTAGGCGCTGGGGTTTTCCAGGGAATAGCGCACCCCGGCTTGGGCGGCCAGGTGACAGACGCTGTCGAAGCCTTGCTCTTCAAAAAGTGAACGCAGGCCGGCGCTGTCTTGCAGGCCCATTTTTATGAATTGGTAGTTCTTGTATTTTGTGCTCTGTACCAGCTCGCCTGGTATGATGCTATCGCGGTCAATACCGGTATCGGCCAGCCGGCCATACTTCAGGTTTACGTCGTAGTAATCATTGATGTTGTCCAAGCCGATAACGCTGTCGCCGCGCTCAAGCAGGGCTTTGGCGGTCGCGTGGCCAATGAATCCGGCGGTGCCGGTAACAAGAATCTTCATGGGTACCTCATTCATATTGTAGCAGAGGAAGTGTAGCAAAAGAATGCCTGAATGCAAATCTATAGCTAAAAATCTTGCTCCCTGGCTTTTAGGTCTATTGCTGTGGGCTCTCGTATTCTTTGCCCTGTTGGGGACGGCGCACGATCGGGCCGATGTCTATTTTCATACCTTTATAGCTCCCTATGATG
>CAZDYA010000224.1:0-2987 GCA_964509515.1 uncultured Spirochaeta sp. | reverse complement strand
CAAATCGATAACGGCACCGTCAGCGCCCGCTTCCGACGCCGCTTTATGGAGCAGCGCATCGAGCTACTAAGCCGCCACGCCGTTGCCGGCATCCGCGGCACCAAGCTGGCCGTCTCGGTAACACCCGAGCAGACCATCGTCGAGGTGCTGTCAGGCCTGGTGGAAGTCACGACCGCGCAGGCCGCCGAACAGCCAGCGGGCAAGTCAAGCGACGGGCAGGCCGCCGCCTCTGGGCAAGCTACGCCCCAAAGCCCCGAACCACTACCAAGTGTTCTGCTCACCCCCGGCACCAGCAGTCTAACCACTGCCGGCAACCAGCCCCAAGCCGCCCAGCCCATCGCGGCCGAGCGCCAGCGCGAGCTGCAGCATACCATCAGCAATATTCAGGAACAGCAAGTCCTGCTGGTCTCATCACGCATACAATTTGCGCCCAACACCGACCGCATCCTGCCGGAATCAAAAGAGGAACTTGAATGGGTCATCGAGGAACTCAAGGAAAGCTCTTTTAATATCCGCATCGACGGCCACACCGCCGAAGTCGGCACCCGCCAGGCCATGCAGGAACTCTCGCAGGCCCGCGCCGACCGCATCCGCGACTACCTGGTCGAAAACGGCATCTCTGCCCGCCGCCTGCAAACCCGCGGCCACGGCGCCGACCGCCCCGTCACCGACAACTTTACCCCCGAAGGTCGCGCCCAGAACCGCCGGGTTGAGTTTGTGATAGTTGATTAAAAATGATATGTGACCTCTCAATAGCGTGCCCCCCGCCCCCTGCGGGAGATGGGCAGAAAAAAGATTGCCCAGATTTCCTTGCCGGTGTATGTTTGGGCGATGTTTCATTATGAAATCTCCGGGGTAAAAGTCCCTTTTGATCAGGATCAAAATACCGCCTTACAAAAAGCCATCAGCAACCGCGGCCTGAACAATGTTGCTTCGTGGGAAATAAACCGGCGCTCACTGGATAGCCGTAAAACAGCCAGCATTCAGTATGTCTATACCCTGACCGTTGCCTGCACTAAAGAAGCCAAGCGCACCGGAAAAGGGGTAAGCAGAATACACCCGGAAAAATCAACTGAGCCGGTGCTGAACCGGCCGTCCGCAGATTTCGGACAGGTTTTGGTAATCGGCGCCGGGCCGGCCGGGCTATTTGCCGCCCTGCAGCTGGCCGAACTGGGGCTTAAGCCCCTGATAATCGAACGCGGCAGCCGGGTGGATGAACGCCGCCAGGAAGTAGCGCAATTCTGGCAGCACGGCAAACTGGATCCGGACTCCAACATGCAGTTTGGCGAAGGCGGAGCCGGCACCTTTAGCGACGGCAAACTAACAAGCCGCACCCAGTCGATTGTAATGAAAAAAATCCTATCTGATCTGGTAACCGCTGGTGCCCAGGAAGAAATCATGTACGATCATCGTCCGCACATCGGCACCGATGTTCTTGTTAAGGTAGTGGCCTCGCTACGCCGCCGGATTGAGCAGCTTGGCGGTCAATTCAGATTCAACACCCGGCTGGAAGACTGGGAACAAACGACCGACGGCCGCATTAGCCGGATTAAGCTGGTCAACTGCCGAAGCGAACACGGTGGCAATCATGAATGGCTCGATGCCGGGCTGGTATTTCTGGCCTGCGGCCATAGCGCCCGCGACACCTTTGCCCTGCTGCAAAGAAAAGGCGCCGCCCTGCAATCCAAGGCCTTTGCCATCGGCACCAGGATTGAGCATCCGCAGGCGCTGGTCAACCGCATGCAGTACGGCCCCCACAGCAACGACCCCAGACTCCCCGCCGCCAGCTACCGTTTCTCGCACTCGGCCGCCGCCGGGGGCAAAACCCGCGGCGTCTTTAGCTTCTGCATGTGCCCCGGCGGCCAG
Organism: uncultured Spirochaeta sp.; assembly: GCA_964509515.1. GTDB lineage: Bacteria > Spirochaetota > Spirochaetia > DSM-27196 > DSM-8902 > Spirochaeta_B. The sequence continues at coordinate 1,121 of CAZDYA010000224.1, read as the reverse complement.
GTCGTCAGCGCCGCCAGCGAGGCAGGGGGCACCCTGGTCAACGGCATGAGCAACAGCCAGCACAACGGCCGCTTCGCCAACTCCGCCATCGTTACCACCGTCGGGCCGGCCGACTTCGGTAGCGGTGCCCTTGACGGCCTGGCGTTCCAGCAGCAGCTGGAACGCCAGTACTACCAGGCTGCCGGCGGATACGGCGCGGTAGGGCAAAGGCTTTGCGATTTTATCGCCGGCAGGCCCAGCCGTTGGGGCAGCGCGGGGCCGATCGCAGGCAGCGCCGGGCCGAGCTGGGGCGACGGGGGCAGCGCCGGGCCGCAAAGCGCCAGCTCACCCCGCCCAGCCAGCGCCCAGCCAAGCTGGCCCCACCCAGACAACCCAAGCACACCCCGCCCCACCAAGCCCCCCGATACAAGCTTCAATATGCCACTGATAGCCGGCGACCACAAAAATCTTCTGCCCGGTTTTGTTACAGATGCCCTGCTTTCAGCCTATAGAGAGTGGCAACGATTCCCCCTTTTTAACGAGTCATCCGGGAGCCTGCTTATTGGCTGCGAAACCAGAACCTCAAGCCCGGTGCGCATTTTGCGTGACAGCGGCTATCGCTCAATTACACACCCCAACCTTATTCCGATTGGCGAGGGGGCCGGCTACGCTGGCGGCATTATGAGCGCTGCCGCCGATGGCTTAAAAGCCGCACTGGCAATCTGCGCCCAACAAGACAAATAAACCCAAAAAAAAATTAAAAAAAATACTTGACACCAGCGAGAGCCGTGCTAATCTTAAGGCGTAAGAAGTAATTCACCATTTACCAATTTTTGAATCCTTTACCTCTTACCATATGTAAATACGGTAAATAGTTCCATTACAAGAGGAGGTATTTGGAAATGAAGAGGAAACAAATGGTTTCACCAAGCAAATTGCACCTAAAGAGTGCAATCACCGGCCTGCTGCTACTGGGGGTAATCATGTCGGCAGGCCTGTTAGGCTGCGAAATGGGCAGTAATTTGCTCAATGCTCCCGATGGCCAGGCTTTCGAGCGCGCCGCTGGCAGCGGTAGCTTTAGCTCGGTCTATAGCTTTGGAAGCAATCCGGGGAACCTGAATATGTACAGGTATGTACCCAAT
>CAZDYA010000223.1:0-2988 GCA_964509515.1 uncultured Spirochaeta sp. | reverse complement strand
TGCCCATTCTTTTCAACAGTATGTACAAAATCTGGCGTCTTGCCAAACTGCCATTCCCAGTCATTCAAAATGCTGGCGTCGGCCGTATTCAATTGCGAAAAATCAACCGCAACTTCCTGCACCTCACCGAATACCTGCTGACAAGCGGTCCGCATGGCCTCCATCCAGGTCTCGACCCCCAGACCCGAGCACAGCTTCCGCAAATTCAATACCCGCGAGCGCACGGATTCTACCCCCATGCTGCTGATATTTCGGTCCGGCGCCGTCAAATATTGCAACAGTCGCTGTAAATCAGCATCCACCAGCATAGTACCATGGTGCAGCGCCCAGTCCCGGCCGACCTTAAAGGCGCTGCCGGAAACCTTGCGATCATCAACTATTATGTCATTACGCCCGGACCTCTCGCCATCAATCCCCAAATTTTTCAGGGCCTGCAAAACCACTGCAAAATTATGATCACGGTCATAAGCCTGCTTACGAGATACAAAGCACCAGTTACAGTTACCCTCATCATGATACACCGCCCCGCCGCCGCTAATGCGGCGAACCAGGCTAACCCCGTCATCTTCCATGGCCGCCAAATCACATTCGCGCCAGGGATTCTGGTGCCGGCCGATTACCACGCTGGGCCGATTGCGATAAAGCAAAAGATAATGATCGGCCATGGCCGCCTTTGATACCTCCGCACGGCCCTCGAATAAAGCCACTTCACGTGCAAGATTTACATATGGATTCAAGCTATCTGAATAAATGATCCCGACCACAGGCATAGGCAGACTATACCTGATTTTGCTACATTTACTCCATGTACACCGCCGTAATTGGCCTGGGTAACCCCGGGCCCCAATATCGCCTTACCCGACATAACATTGGACAGCGCATTCTGGAAAACCTGGTTGCCGGGTCTGACATCGGACTTGCCAAAAACCCCCAGAACTGGAAAAAGAAGTTCAACGGCCACTGGGCCCAGCATAACAGCCTGCGCCTGCTAGTCCCCGAAACCTTTATGAACAAATGCGGCAGCTCCGTTCAGGCCTTTGCCAATTTCTTTTCACTATCACCTGAACAATTATTGATTATCCACGATGATCTCGAATTGCCTTTTGGAGATGTTCAATTAAAAAAAGGCGGCGGTCTGGCAGGACACAACGGACTCAAATCCATCGCAACGCATTTAAGCTCCCGGGAATTTTATCGCCTGCGCGTCGGCATCGGCCGACCGCCTCGCGGAGATGTCTCAAAATTTGTTCTTGAAAGATTCAATCAACAGGAAGAAGCCGAACTGGACGACATAATTGCCGAAGCCATTCAGCAAATACTAAACCCCAAAGATTTATAAGCTATACCTTGGTCCGCCCATACAGGGAACGCTCAAGGGTCATGCGATCCACGTATTCAAGATCACCACCCACCGGCATACCCAAGGCCAATCTGGTCACCTTAACCCCATCCTGCCCCTCAAGCTGATGTGCGATAAACAATGCCGTAGTGTCACCCTCTACCGTCGGATTGGTAGCCAGCACAACTTCACACTCCCCAGCGGCCTTCACCCGCTCCAGCAATTCGGCCAGCCGTATATCACCCGGGCCAACGCCATCCAGCGGCGAAATGACTCCCCCCAAAACATGATAAACCCCGGGGAAAACCCGGGCATGTTCCATAACCTCAACATCCTGGGCGGTTTCCACCACGCATATCATGGAGCTATCACGCCGTGAATCACTGCAGACACTGCAAGGATCGTTTTCGGTAAAGCGCCCGCAGACACTGCAAGGACGTATTCGTTCCTTAATGTTGCCAATCAAATCAGCCAGATCCCTGGCATAAGTACCATCAGATTCCAAGATATGATAGGCCATGCGGGTCGCGCTTTTTCGCCCTAGCCCAGGCAAACGGGATAACTGCTTTACCAACAAGTCAAGACTGGTCATATCACCCCAGATTGAACAAATCGGGCGGAAGATTCATACCACCGGTAATTTCCGACATCTGAGCCTGCAAAGCTTCTTTAACCTTAAACTGCGCATCGGTCATCGCCGCCAGCACCAGGTCTTCGGCCATCTCGGGATCAGCCGGATCCAGGATATCCGGACTCATCTTGACCGCAGCCACCGAAAAATCACCCCGCATGGTTACTTTCACCATATCGCCGCCCGCACTGCCCTCAACCGTAATGGAAGTCAGCTGTGACTGTGCTTCGGCCATCTTGGCCTGCATATTCTGCAGGTTCTTCATTAAATCCATTGGATTCATCTTTTGCTCCTATCTTCCTATCCGGAAATTATCTTGCCACGGAACACCCGCCGTGACATTTCAACCTGGGGATCAGGGTGATGCTGGTTCTCTTCAGATTCATCAGCGGCCGCCGAAAAAACCTGAACCTGCAGTGGAACACCCAAAACGGTATGAACACACCTCTCAATTAATTCTGATTCCAGCTTAACGGTTTTAGCCGCAAAAGCAGATGAAAACTCCAGATACAAGTTACCATCATCAAAGGTATGACTAACAGCCCCGCCCAAGGCCGAACCCAAAGACATACTGAAACTGCTGACCTGCTCAATCAATCGCTCGAATTCCGCCAACTCCAGATTACGTCTGTCCTCTTTTGGCCGCGCTGTTTCTGTATTTTCGTATATTTGCTGAGAAGGCTGTTCGCTTTCCACATCTTTACCAGCAAACTCGGAGGCAGCGATGCTGTCATCGGCCGCCTTTAACGGCTCCCCCAGGCCTGGCTCCTGGCCTGCAACAGCCTCACCAGCCGAGCCTGCTGCCCCAGCCGAACCGGCTCCACCAGACGAACCAGCTGCCCCGGCAGCTGCCGGCTGCGCCTGCACTGATGGATATCCCGATGCCTGGCCCTGTGCCGATACCTGCTCTGGTGCTTGTTCCTGCTCCTGCAAACCCTCGGCCACCCCAGCAGCCGCGCTTGCAGCCGACTCCACAGCCCCGGCCACCTGGCCAGCCATTCCGGCCCCGGCCCCAGAC
>CAZDYA010000222.1:0-2991 GCA_964509515.1 uncultured Spirochaeta sp. | reverse complement strand
GGCTCATACAGTCCGAATGGGGTGGCTTGGTCGGCGCTGACGGCGATTGATGCGCTTGGCAGCATCCCCAGTGACCCGGTAATCATGGCAGCTTCGTCGGAGAGGATGTCCCCAAACAGATTGCCACAAAGGATTACATCAAACTGGGAAGGGTTAACAACCAATTGCATGGCGGCGTTATCAACATATAGGTGCTGTAGTTCAACGTCAGGATACTCTTTGGCAACCCGGACAACGGTTTCTCGCCACAGAACCGAAGAGCTCAGTACGTTTGCCTTGTCAATCGAATGAACCTTCTTGCCGCGGCTGCGGGCAGCTTCGAAGGCGACCCTGGCAATCCTTTCAATCTCTGGGGTTGTGTAAACCATGGTGTCAAAGGCGCGATCGTTTTCCTTGCCCTTGGGGGTTCCGAAGTAAATTCCTCCGGTGAGCTCTCTAACAACCAGGATGTCCATTTTTTCGCCAATTATTTCACCTTTAAGCGGGGAGGCGTCCTTTAGCTGCGGGAAAATAATGGCAGGACGAAGATTGGCGTAAAGCCCGAAATGCTTGCGCAGCGGCAGCAGGGCGCCTCTTTCTGGTTGTTGATCAGGCGGGAGGGAATCCCACTTGGGGCCACCAACTGAACCGAACAGAATAGCCTCGCTATTCTCGCATATGGTGATGGTTTTTTCCGGCAGCGCAGTACCATGGGCGTCAATCGCTGCCCCTCCGACAGCGGCCTCGGTAAAGCTGCAACGGACAGGAAAGCGCTTCTCCACGGCGGCGATTACCTTTAAAGCTTCAATCATTACTTCCGGGCCAATGCCGTCCCCGGGTAATACTGCAATGCGAAATTCCTGCATTCATTCCTCCTCGCGCTAGAGAGTAATGGAAAGCTGCCTGTAAATGCAAGTACAGGGGCTGTTTAGCCCTGTTATTTTTTATTTGATCCTGATATAGTGACGCCGCACACTTTTCAGGAGGAATACCTTGAGTATCAATAACTCGCAAATTCAGGCGGCGGCGCTTGCAGTCCGTTCTTTATCCATGGATGCCATTCAGGCTGCGAATTCAGGACATCCGGGCCTGCCCTTGGGGCTCGCAGAGCTGGGCGCCTTTTTATATGGCGAGGCTATGCAGCTTCACCCCGAAGATCCGATGTGGCCCAACCGTGACCGCTTGGTCTTGTCGGCCGGTCATGGCTCAATGCTGCTTTATTCCCTGCTGCATCTTGCTGGTTTTGATTTGCCGCTTGATGAGCTCAAGCGTTTTCGACAGATTGGCTCAAAGACCCCGGGTCATCCAGAGTGGGGACATACCGTAGGGGTGGAAACCACCACCGGCCCATTGGGCCAGGGCATCGCCAATGCCGTGGGAATGGCCATCGCCGAGACGATGATGGCGGCACGTTTTAATTCCCCTGATTTTCAGATGGTCGATCACTATACCTACTGTATTGCGGGTGATGGGTGCATGATGGAAGGCATCAGTTCCGAGGCGGCCAGCCTGGCCGGGCATCTCAAGCTTGGCAAACTGATTGTCTTTTACGATGATAATAAAATCACCATTGATGGCGGCACCGATATAAGTTTTTCCGAGGATGTGCAGGCCAGGTTTTCGGCCTACGGCTGGCATGTTCAACAGGGTGATGCCTATGATATTGATGAACTGCGTAACATGCTTTTAAAGGCCAAGGAAGATAAACGTCCTTCACTGATTTCACTCAAGTCGATCATCGGCAAGGGTTCTCCCGGAAAACAGGGAACTTCGAAGGCGCATGGCGCCGCCTTGGGGGCCGAAGAGGTGCAGGCAACCAAGCGTGCTTTGGGCTTACCCGAAAATGAATTCTTTACCGTGCCGGACGAGGCCTATGCCTTTTTTGCCCAGCGCCGAAAAGAGTGGCAGCAGGCGCATGGTGCATGGGTGCGAAAGTTTGCGCAGTGGTCCGAGAGCAATCAGGGTTTACGCGAAGAATGGGATGCCTGGCAGACGGGCATGCCGATCGCCCCGCTGCAGATGCCGGCTTACGGGGCCGGGGAGATGGTGGCGACGCGGGTGGCGAATCAACGTGCCATGGAGGCAATTGCCAAGGTCTATCCGTCCTTTGTGGGCGGCTCCGCCGATTTGGCCGAATCCAACAAGACCAAATTTGCTGGTCATCAGGATTATTCGAGTGACAACCGCGCAGGAAAGAGCATAAACTATGGTGTTCGTGAACATGCGATGGCGGCTGCCAGCAACGGCATAGCATTGTATGGAGGCTTCAAGAGCTTTTGCGCAACCTTTCTTGTTTTTGCTGATTATCTGCGTCCATCTATCAGATTGGCAGCCCTCATGAATCTGCCCTCAATTTTTGTATTTACCCATGACTCAATTTTTGTGGGTGAGGATGGGCCTACTCATGAGCCGATTGAGCATTTTGCCAGCCTCAGGATTATTCCAAACCTGTATTTCTATCGGCCTGCTGATGCGGAGGAAAGCAACCTGGTTTGGCAGATGTCCATGGAGCGAAGGGACGGCCCATCTGCGATGGCGTTTTCCCGGCAAAATCTGCCGGTGCTTGAGAAAAGCGACGCAAATTGGCAGCAGAATATCAGGCGAGGGGCCTATGTTGTCTCCGAATGCGAGGGTCAACCGGAGATTGTTATCGTAGCAACTGGTTCAGAGGTCTCAATGGCCTTGGAGGCTCTCCAGATAAACAAGGCACAGGGCAAAGACATGAAGGTGCGGGTTGTGTCCATGCCGTGCAGGGAACTGTTTTTGCAGCAAGATGCGGAATTTCGTCAGTCAATTATTCCAGGCGCGACGATAGTCGTAGCCGCTGAAGCGGGTGTTTCACAAGGTTGGGAAGTGCTTACCGGCGGCAGGTCGGACTTGGTCTTTTCCATAGACCGCTTTGGAATGTCCGGTCCGGGGGAGCAGGTAGCAGAAGCCCTGGGCTATACTGCCGTCTCCCTTGCAAGGCTGCTAGCCCAGATTCAGTTTGGCAGGTCCTCTGCAGGCCAGGGG
>CAZDYA010000221.1:0-3003 GCA_964509515.1 uncultured Spirochaeta sp. | reverse complement strand
GCACCTCTCGGCGCGGATGCACAAACTACCAGATATCATTATAAAGGTCAAGCTATGAAAAGTGACTTTTCTCACTTTTTGGCATCAAGGATGAGCCTTGCGAATTCAGCAAAGCCGGCTCCCCCGCGTAAGCCCGTGACATACATCGGCAAAGGATCCATCTGATCCTGAAAATCAACAACATTCGCAACACCAACACTAAGTGGTACAGCCGCGAACATCGGACAATCATTTGGGCTATCCCCAATATAAACGACCCCCGCACCTTCATCATATATATCGACAGCATGCTGTTCGCGCAAATACATTTCGGACATTCCAAGCTTGGAATAATTACCATACCAGGCATTAACGTGTATCGAACTTACCTTTGCTATTGCGCCTGCCTGATCACAAACACGGCACATATCATCTATTTCCTGCCGGCCAAGTAACGGTGCTTCCTCGGCAAAGTCCAGTGCCAAATCAAACATCCTGGAAAACTGATCCTTTGCCAATCGGGCCCGCGGCACTACGGCCTGAACATCCTTGAACAATCTTTGCAGGCGAATTTGCGCCTTGTCTGGATCTGCGGCCAATGGATGATACATTCGCTGCAGACACCCCTTATCTTCAAAATAAACCAAGGCTCCGTTTTCACCAACAACCGCATCAACCGGCCATTGACGGGCGATAGCATCACACCAGCCAGCCGGCCTGCCGGTAACCGGAACAACGCCGATTCCGGCTTCGCGCAGGGCCCAAAGGGCAGAATAGGCCTCTGCACCCAGCTTGCCTTCTTCGGTCAGGGTGTCATCAATATCAGTTAATATCCATTTGATACCGGCACGTTTATCAGCCGGCATTTTTTCCAACGGCAACATTTCAGGCCTGTCCCTTTCTTTGGCTTCTAGCCGCGCGAAACACCCTGACATAATCAAGGAAGGAGGTCCACGAAAGCAAAACCGCCAAACAGAATACGACTGTTGCCGCAATACGCAGATAGCCATAAATCGGCGATTCGGCAGGCCAGATAGCCAGTCCCTCAACAGAGAAAACCACAAGACCCAGGACACCACCAATATTGTAGAACACAGCCTTCAATTTGCCCCCCGCCCTGGCTGCCATGGCTACCCCGTCGCGATACATCAGCATTCGAATAAATGAAATGCTTACCTCGCGATAAACGATCAGCAGCAATAGCAAGGGATGCATAATGCCCAATGCGGCAAATGCCACAAAATATGTTAGCCGGCTAATAACATCGGAGAATGGATCAAGCACCTTACCCAAATCGGTAACGATGCCGTACTTCCGCGCAACCCAGCCATCCAGGACGTCGGTTAGCTCCATCGCTATAAACAAAACCCAGATAACAGGGACGACACAGGCAAAGGAGCATGGTATGTAATCAGGTAAAAAAAACAACAAGAACAGCAGCGGGGAAGCAACAATCCGCGATATTGTCAGTGTATTGGGCAAATTCATGAGCTAATGCTACGCGCGCGGTGAAAGGCTGTCAAGCATGTCGAACAGTATCGAAACCATCTGCAGCATCCGGTCCGCTTGATTGATTGCCGAAAATCCTGGCTTTGGAAGCAGCATCAACCCTGGATTTCCCGAAATAACTGTACAAAACCTTGTAGCCGCTTTTCAGCCGCTGAGAAACAATTTGCTGCAGCTTGTCCTCCATCTCGGACTGGGAATCAAAAGTGTACAATCGCTCACGGCCTGTTGAGAGGTGCGCTCCCCAGGATACAGCAAAGGAGTGCTTGGAAAAGAGATGCCGTTGCCGGTTATGGATTGTGTAGTAGCGCAGCCCGCCATCGGCAGACGCCCTGTACAAGGTAATCATCATGGTGATGATATTATCGGCGCATGTTGCTCCAAATTCAAGCAATTAACAGAAAGGCACCAGCTTTCTGCCTCTAGCAGGCGTGCCACAGACAGATCAAAATACATATTATATGAGACCTCGGCGTCTTTTTTACCAGAGGCTCCGATCGCCTGCGAACTCCACAGGAGGGTCTCTGACTGCAATTCAAATTCGCTTGCCACCGGTCCTCCAACTGATTCCGAATCAAACAGGTAGCCACTTTGCAAAAACAGCCCTTGCGGGGCGCAGCTTTGCAGAAAGAACAGCCACGGGCTTACACAGCCGTATTCCAGCCTGAGCCGATAGGCATTTCCTTCCTCTGCAATTTTACTGGCCTCTTGAATGCCTGAGTAATCGAAGACGGATTTACTGCTATCTACCCGGGCACGCAACTCCATGCGCCCCCCGTCGGGACTTAACGATAAAGGCAATACCTCTACCCGCCTTAGCTTTGGATACAGCCCCGAATGCGGCCGCAGCCAGACAAGCAGAAAAATGACACCGAGCACCAGTACCGCTACCAGGGGAACCCCAAGGGTAAGTGGCCAGCGAACGACCAGCATTAAAACTATGGCGGCTGCCGGCAAGACCAACCACTGCCATGAAGAAAACAAGCTCAGCACCACAGGCGAACGAAAACCGCCCAGCCTGTCGGCAAACAAAAAACCAGCAACCCCCAGGGCAAAGGCCAACACCAGACCCATAAAGGCCAGGGTCTTATACCAATCCCTGCCTGGTGCTGGCCGGGGCGAGTCAACAAAAGCCTGTAAGGACATTCCATCCGAAGCGGATGTACCGTCTGCGGCGTCCTGGCGTCGGCTTCGCACCAGTATCCAGCGCCAAACCAATCCGGCCGCCGCCCCTGTAGAACAGGCAGCGCCTAGCAACAAGGCCGCCAAGACCCCCAGTCCGCTCACAGGCAATAGATCTCCCGATACTTTTTGTTAAGCGAATCAAGAAATGGCTGACCCGAAACACCGACTCCAGTTGTGTCATTCAGCAATTCCAGCGGGGTCTTGCCCCGGCCCCACTGATGAATATTTGTGCGCAACCAGCCAAGAATGGCGGCGAAATCACCATTGATAATCAGGCTATCCAAATCGCCCAGGTCGCGTTGCATGGCCTGCGAAAACTGGGCTGCATATATG
>CAZDYA010000220.1:0-3081 GCA_964509515.1 uncultured Spirochaeta sp. | reverse complement strand
CCACGATGGCTATATGCTGACCACTCTGCTGCTCCATTTTTCTAATACTGCGGGTGGCCGCCAAGCCATCCATTATGGGCATCTGTACATCCATCAAGATACAATCAATGGTTTCCCCTGCAGAAATGCTTTGCTGCACAATATTCAGGCACTCTTGCCCGTTTTCGGCCTGCAAGATACGCAATGCAGGCATTGACTTGCTGATCAAGCGTTGAACCAGGCGCATATTGACCAGGTCATCCTCGACGATAAGCGCTGTCCCGGGTTGTTCCCGCCCATCAATCCTGGCTAATGGCTTATTATCTTTATCCGCCACAAAGGTCTGAAAATTATTTGATAACTGGTCGTCATCACAATCTGCATAGGGCATAACGAAAGTAAAAGTGCTGCCTGATCCTGGCCTGCTATCAACAGCAATATTCCCGCCCATCGCCTGCGCCAAACGCTGGGAAATTGCCAGCCCCAAGCCAGTACCGCCATAGCGTCGTGACAAAGTGGTGTCAGCCTGCCAAAAAGCATCAAATACCCGCTGCTGGTATTCGCGGGAAAGCCCGGGACCGGTGTCGCGTACTACGAAGCGAAGCAGCTTCTGCTTTTTGTCGCCTGACACCCGTACATCAACCATACCTGCTTCGGTAAATTTAACCGCATTTCCCAGCAGGTTTACAATTATATGGCGGACGGATAAGGAATCGCAAACAATATACTCTGGTACAGACTCATCAATTTGCCATGAAAACTTGAGATTCTTTGCCTGAGCACGTTCAGTCATTGCCGCTGCTGTTTGCTCGAACAACTGCTTGATGTTCACAGCCTCGGTATATACCGCGACATCCCTGGTCTCGATACGGGAAAAGTGCAAGATATCATCAACCAAACCCATTAAGGCTCTGGCAGCAACAATCGTATCCTGTAAAAATGAATTTTGTTCCGAAGTAAGCGGGGTGGCCTCCAGCAATTCGGTAAAGCCCAGAATGGCATTCAAAGGGGTCCGAATTTCATGACTCATTACAGACAAGAACTCAGTCTTTGCCCGGTTACCAGCTTCGGCCTGAGCCATGGCCTTGGCCAATTCCCTTGCTGCCTTTTTCTGTCCCGAAATATCGGCACAGAAGCCAAGCATGCGCCCGTTTGACAAAGCGACCGCATCAAGCAAAACCGGCAGATCTGACCCATCGCCGCAGCGTAGCAATATTTCTTGCCTCACCCTGCCTGATTCCCGCAACTTGGCAAAGGACTGCATATTTTCCTGCTGAATAAGCGGCGAAGCGAGATCAGCAACTGACATTCCCAATAATTCCTTACGGGAAAAACCGGTCATATCACAGGCGGCCTGGTTTACCTCGATATATTGTCCTTCTTTATCAGTAATAAAAATACCCTGCGGGGCAGATTCGATATATAAAGCAAAGTCACTGCGGGTTTGACTTAAAGCCGTCTGCTGTTCAGAGATATACCGATCGGTACGCGCCAACAAAAAATAAACGGCAAGCAAAAAGGCTGCCAAAACAGATGAAAGCCCCCCCAGCCAAAGCAAATATCGGATAACCGACAAGCGTATTTCGCTGATATCAAGCATAACAAACAGGCATCCAATATGCTGCCCGTCAAAATCAAAAAAAGGCGTAACCGCCATTCGCCAACGACGACCTGAATATTTGATGTTAAGGCTTGAATCAAAACTGGAGTATCCTGTATCCGGGTTCCTTTCAACATTCTGCCGAATGATATCAACCAGCGCGTCATCGGTAGCAAAAGCAAAATACAATCCGCAACCGGAAAGACACCCACTGTCTTCAGCTCGTAAATTATCGCTATCGGCACAAACCGCCGGCGGCATCAATTCCCCCAAGACTGACAAAACCAGATGCCTATCATCATCTGCATGGAGATCAAAAACTGACTTCTCTATTTCGCGTCCAAGGACAAAAAAACCGACCAATTGTTCGCCAGCGAAAACCGGCTTTTCTACCAGCAATACCAGCTGACCACTTTCATTGACTTCAAGACGTTTTTCTTTCGCGGATGGCAGGAAACTGTTATTGCCAGCAGTCTGCAGAAGCCCCGCCCGGGACAAGATTATTTGCCTGCGCCTATCGGCGTCCAGCAACTCCATACGGGAAACACCAGTCCTGCGCAATTGGCTTATACCCGCTTGCATATCATTAATCAGTCCCTGCCATTGCCCATCTTTTACAGACTGAACCAAGTGCCGATCGGTAGATAATACGGAAACAATTGACAAAAGATTATCAGCGGCTACATCCAAATCATAAGCGAACTCCTGAGCAACCGCATTATTGTACTCATGAATCATGCCAGCAGAAAAGGTGCGGTATTGCACCCACAAAATCGCTCCGGCAGCCACCACCAATAATGACAGCAAGAAGGTTAAAGGCAGCATAAGCTTCTTGACTACAGGCCGGCCGTTCTTTCGGTAGGAAGTTATATTTCGCATAAAGCTACTTCCCCCACCCGAAACCAATCACGGTAATATCGTCGCGCTGCCTGCGCGCCCCCTGATAGGATGCCAACTCACACAATAAAACCTCTCGCTGCATGGCGGAATCCCGTCCGGCCACCCTGCCCAACAAATCCATAAAACGCCTTTGACCAAAGCCAAAACCGCGCTCCCCCCCATCCTGGTCGGTAAATCCATCAGTAAAAAGGTAAACCCAGTCACCGGGGCTCATTGCAACATATTGATCCACGAATTCGCGATCTTTTTTGCGTCCGCCATATCCCAGGCTGCGCCGCTGACCACTTATCCGGGTAAGTTCTGCATCACGACTTGTATTTGCTCCCTTGTGCGGCCGCACATGCACCAGCCCCCGCTTGGCCCCTGCCCAAAGGAATCCACCAGGGTCGGTCGCATCAAAACGGCATATAACAGCATCAGCACCATCCCCCCCAGTATGCCCATGCCCATCGTCCGCTGACGTACGCTGACGCAAGCCGGTATCAAGCAGCTCCAACAAGGCTGCAGGAGGTATCCCTGGATATTCCTGAACAATCTCTGAAAGCAAGCCTTGAGTAATTACAGACATAAATGCACCTGGAACACCGTGGCCGGTACAATCA
>CAZDYA010000219.1:0-3085 GCA_964509515.1 uncultured Spirochaeta sp. | reverse complement strand
ACCCTTGGTTTGAAATTCCTGGTATCGGCTTCCGCATTGCCCGCAACGCAGTTAACGATGCAGAATGATTTTGTTTGACCAAGTCGCCAGAGCGCAGGGCCAAAGGCCCGAAGCGCGCGTTGACCCTGCCTGTTTGTGGACAAATATAAACTTGTAGTTTATATTTGTCCATATGTATGCTAGGGCAATTGAACAGGAATTAAAGCAGTGCGCAAGGGAATATCCGGTGGTTACCATAGTGGGGCCACGGCAGTCTGGCAAGACAACACTGGCACGGATGGCGTTTGCCGATTATGCCTATGTGAACCTGGAACAGCCGGAGTATCGCCGGTTGGCTCAGGATGATCCCAAGAGCTTTTTTCATCAGTTCCCGGCGCCGGTGATTATTGATGAGATACAGAATGTGCCACAGCTGTTGTCGTGGGTGCAGGTTGCGGTAGATGAAGGACCCGGCCATAGTGGGCAGTACATACTAACCGGTAGTCAACAGTTTGATTTGCATGCTGCGGTATCGCAGTCGCTAGCCGGTCGGACGGCAATGCTGAAATTATTGCCTTTATCGCTCGCCGAGTTGCCCGAGGCCAAGGTAGGTCAAACTCGGGAGCACCTGCTATTCCATGGATTTATGCCGCGGGTCCACGATAAAGGTATCAGGCCTGATCGGTATTATCGTGATTATTATCAGACATATATTGAACGGGACGTACGGCGCCTGCTGGCCATCGAGAACCAGGCCGCATTTGAACTGCTGATGCGCTTGCTTGCCGGCAGTGTGGGACAGGAGCTGAATTATAGCCGGCTATCGACCCAGGTTGGCATCAGTCAGCCCCAAATAAAGCGTTGGGTGGGCGTCTTGGAGGCATCGTTTATACTGTTCAGGCTGCAACCGTTTTTTCGAAATTATGGAAAGCGTCTGATCAAGTCACCCAAGGTATATTTTGTTGAGCCTGGTTTGGCGGTTTATCTGCTTGGTATTGAAGACCCAAAACAACTAGAGCGGGATCCGGCTTTTGGTGGTTTGTTCGAGAATATGGTAATAACTGAGGCGCTAAAAAGCCGCTACAACGCCGGCAAGGAAGGCGGGCTGTATTTTTTTCGGGACCATCATCAAAATGAGGTTGACTTGCTGTATCCTGATGGCCGTTGGCATATTCCAATAGAGATCAAGGCTTCACGAACCTATCGATCCGATTATCTGAAAGGCATAGAATATTTCCGAAAATTGGCCGATCTGACCGAACCGGGCATGTTGATATACGACGGAGACCTTGAAATGACAAGCGAAGCAGCCCACACAAGGAATTTTCGCACAGCCTTTTCTGTTTTAGAAAGCCGGTAGAGCGCCGGGCCAAAGGCCCGAAGCGCGCGGGCGATCAGGCACCCTGTTGATCGCCCGGCCGGGCAGGCATCTGACCGGCCGGGCGCTGCACTAATCTTTTCGAAAATTATTGTGGGGGCATCAAATACCTTGCATATTAGGGGTATCTGGGGGCATAATGTAGGCAAAGTGCGAATTATGTAGCATTGCGCCAAAAATTAGTGCCTTCCAGGAGTTATTTGATGCTTACAGAGCAATTGATACAAGTTGTCGCAAGTCCAATGACAGGAAAATTTGTAGTTTTAGGTTTTTTGACTTTGAATTTTGTGTTGGCGGGCTGGGGACGTAGCCGTGATGGTTTGTTGCTGGCTTTGCCGGTGCTGGGAATCTTGCTGGCCAGGGATGTTTTGTTTGCGTTTTTTCCGCATGCGGCTATTATTGCTGGTTCTGACCTGTTGGTTTTTTTGCTTTATTGGCGCTGGTTTGTAGGGCATTCGGGTGATTCCAAGGCTGGGGCTGTTGTTTCGGTTCTGCTGGCTTGTTCGTTGGTGCTGATTGCGGTTTTCTCGGTGGTGAATGGGCAGTTGTCTTTTGTCTCTGTTGGCGTTTACCGCTTTTTTGCTGTGCTGGTGCTGGTGCATTATGTGATTTTGGCGGTTCGGATGTTTGTTGTGCCGCTTAAAGGCGATGTTGGTCTGGTTCTGAAGGTCAGGCCGGTGCTGGCTATTGGTGCGGTTCTAACCCAGTTGCCTTTGCTGTTTGCCGGTTACGGTGCTGATATTACCCATGTCATTATTTTACCGCTGGCCTATGTCGTCCACGGGATTGTGTTTACACGCCTGGGTTCGGGTGGTCAGTCGCGCCGCAAGACGGCGGTTGTTGATACCGGCAGTGCCCATCTGGCGGCGATTGTTGAGTTTCTTACAGGTATTGGTCAGGCGGTGGTTGGGACTACCAATCTTGAGGCTATTTTGCAGAATACCGTTTTGTCGGCCGGCAAGCTGGTCGGGGCTGATGGTTGCGCGATTCTGCTGATGGAAGAGGATGATCAGGAACGCATGGTGCTGACGCCCAAGGCGATTTATGGGGTTTACAGCCCGCCGATGCCTATGGAGAACGTTGACAAGGCGGACACCAGCGATATACGCACGACCTTCGAGATGAGCCGGATACCGGTTCCGCAGACGGCGCTTGGTGAGTGTGCGGATTCACGCCAGGCGGTTTTTATTGCTGATGCGGCTGGTGATGAGCGGATGCAGTATAACCAGGACGATGATGCCATGTATGTCAGCTCGTTTATGGCTTTGCCTTTGGTGTTTGAGGACAAGGTTTACGGGGTAATTTCGCTGGTCAGGCGCAGTCGCGGTGATTTCTTTAGCGATGCTGATTTTACCCAGATGCAGCAGTTTTCTAAATATATTTCCATCACGATGAGCAATCTGTTCTCGTTTTTTAATCAACTTCAATCCGGGAAGGTTGATCACGAGGTTAGTATTGCGGCTGATATTCAAAAGCATCTGTTGCCAAGGAAGCTGCCTCAGCTGCCGCAGATTGCTTCGGCGGCCTATAGTGCGGCCAGTCGGGGAGTAAGCGGTGACTATTACGATGTGCTGCCGCTTAACCGGGGCAAGAAGCTGGCGGTTATGATGTGTGATGTGGCTGGCAAGGGGATTCCGGCGGCCATGGTTATGGCGATTATCCGCACCATTTTGCATTTGATTGCCGGGGCAGAGCAGCAGACTAGCCGGGTGCTGCGCTGGATAAACC
>CAZDYA010000218.1:0-3120 GCA_964509515.1 uncultured Spirochaeta sp. | reverse complement strand
ATTCTGGCATTGTTGTTGAATAATAGAGCAGCGTTGATCATGTCAAAGTTGTCACGGTCTATCATATAGGCGCCGCCGGAAAGCAGTGGCGCAGGCAGCGATTGCAAAAAATTGGTAAAAGGCCAGTTTTCCGGATTACGCTGATAATAAATGCTGTAATCTGGCAGCGGGTAGCGCAGTATTGTTTCACTCCAGACTATCAGATCGGGTGCGGGCCGATCTTTTACTGCCTGCCAGGTTAGATTTTGCGTGTTCTCAAGCTGATTCCAGAACTTGCCTGGAGCCCAGCCATCACCATCATTCTGAACCAGGACAACATCAATGGTAGCAACAACCGGAATATCCCGTTGCAGGGATACCAAGCCATATATCCATGTCAGGCATATGATTACCGCCGTAAAGGCTGTTATGCCTTGCTTGAAAGGCAATGTTCTCAAGATGTTGCTGCCAATACCGTTTAGCCATTCTGCAATTACAGAGTTTGCCAAAACAATAATAAAGCTGATAGCGTAGACACCAAACATATCAGCGATTTGAATCAGCGGCATGATTTCTGTAACACTATAGGCTGACAGTCCCCATGGATAACCTAAAAATCCAATCGACTTTAATAATTCATAGGCTGTCCAGACAATTGCAAACCATAATGGGCGGTATTTTTTTTCTTTGCCAGCGAAAAGAAAGGGAAATAGCAGGGCGTTGTAGGCCATGTAGCCCAGAACGGCACCGCCCAGGGTCCAGACAGAAAAATCCTGGAAAAAGGCCAGCCAAAAATTACCAAGGGCGGTGGAGACTGCCCCGAAAACAAGCCCCATCAGTGATATTTTCTTGATTGAATCCTGACTATAAATGGCAAAGTACAGGGGAATTAACGCAATAATTCCGATAAATGGCGAGCCATAAGCAAAGACCGGATTTGGGAGAGATAGGGGTAACAAAATGCTGCTGAGCAAGGTAAGTATAAGTGCGCCCGAGAATGTTAGGCTTCTTTTGCTGTTAATAAATCGGGTATAGGCTACAATGCTATTCATGTACGGAGTATAGCAAAAATACTGGTCTTTTCCATACGCTTTTTTTGAAAAAATACTCTATCATCTTATATTTTATTACAGTATGAATAAGGTAATATGCGCTCATCAACATGAGTACCATTGTCTTCCAATAGCCTTGAATACGATGATTCCGTAATCAGGTTGATAGACTAAACCAACGAAACCTCTTTACGGTTGACGGTCTTTTAAGAATTAGGGAAGATGCCATTGACGAGCTGGAAGCATTGCCAGAGGCTCCAGGAAAGGTTGCTTGCAGCTCTTTGGGGATGAATCTCGCCTGGCTTGTGCGACGTTGCGATGATGTTGAAGGGGTTTATGGCGGTCGCCGTTTTAGAATAGGAGCTGCTGCGGCTGAGGAAGGGCTGCGATAGCTAGCAAGGAAAAGGAAGAATAAATGCGGATACTGATTACAAACGACGACGGCATACAAAGCCCCGGACTATTAGCGCTTGTCAATGAATTAAAACTTGAAAACGATGTCTGGGTGGTCGCGCCGGATGGAGAGCGCAGCGGCATGTCACATTCATTAAGCCTCAGGGATCCGATCAGGGTGCAGAAAACTGGCGAGCAGCAGTGGGCGGTTGGCGGTAGCCCTGCTGATTGTGTAATCGTTGCGGTGACTGGTCTGATGGCAGCTTCGCCGCCTGATATTGTTGTTTCGGGAATAAATCACGGACCCAACCTTGGCACCGATGTTACGTATAGTGGTACGGCTGCCGCCGCCCGTCAAGCTAGTTATATGGGAATCCCCGGAGTAGCACTGTCAATGTATGCCTATTCACCGCCTTTCAGGATGGAGCCGGCTGCCAGGTTTGTGGCAAAAAATGTCAGCGTCTTGCGAGATATTTGGGAAGAAAGTCTTTTCATCAATATCAATTTTCCAAACGTCAACGAATACTGCCATGGTTATGAGATCACAACACCTGCTCGTCGTTTGTATCGTGACAGTCTTCATCATTTTGATGCTCCAGATGGCATGCGATATTATTTTATGTCAGGAGCCCCGCAGGAAAGCATTTTGCAGGCGGGAACTGATTGGCATGCAGTTGAAGAAGGCAAGGTTTCCATAAGTCCCATATCGGTAAATCCGGTTAATCATGGGATAATTGACCACTTCCACCAAGTAGCGTTACAATTTCCAGATAGGAGTTGCCAATGAGGGAGGGGATTCGCCTTTATAATGATGGTGAGTATGCCAGGGCATTGGAATATCTTTTGCAGCTGGATGTTCCAGCTGATCAGTATTCGGAGCAGGCCTATTATTTAGGTCTTTGTTATGCCAAGCTGGACAAGTTTGATGAAGCCTTGCTATATCTGGAGCAGGTTGCGGCCTCTGAAATGGATTTTGCCCGAATTTTTCAGGCAAGGCTGATAATCGGGTATGTTTATGCCGTTACTGAGCGTTTTCGCCTGGCCGAGTTTGAATTTAATCAATTATTGGAAGAAGGTTTTGAGTCGCCAAAGGTTTATTCAGCTATGGCCTATGCCCTGTATAAACAGGATAAGGCTGCCCAAAGCATTGCACTGTTGGAAAAGGCCTTGGAAATTGACCCTGAAAACTCAAATGCCTTGAATTCACTGGGTTATATTTTGGTAGATCAGGATGTCCGTGTTAGAGTCGGATTAAAATATTGCCGCCGGGCTTTGGAGAAAAACCCGGAAAATCCGGCCTATCTGGATTCGGTCGGCTGGGCGCAGTATAAATGCGATAATGTAAGTGAAGCTCGCCGCTATCTTGAAATGGCCAAAAAAAACCTTGCTGGTAACCAGGAGTTTGACCACCATTGGTCCGTGGTTTCGCAGAAAGCTCAGAAGGTGTAACGGATGAAGATACGCTTGTGGGTCTTTTCAATCCTGGTTTTGGCAGTTTTGCTGCGGCCAGGTGATCTCTTTTCCCAGGATTCGCAGTCTTTCAGTGCACTGGAAGCACAGGAAGATGTCAGATATGGGGTTTTGGCTTTTCATTCAGGATATTACAACGATGCCTTGCTGGCCTTTCAGCGGGCAATTGCCCAGTCTCATGATAAAGAGCTTGTGCGGCGTTGGATGGGGCGTGCCTATGCTCAAT
>CAZDYA010000217.1:0-3133 GCA_964509515.1 uncultured Spirochaeta sp. | reverse complement strand
ACATTGGGATAGTCTTTCAATTTTTCTTTCATGGAAGCAAAACCACCCTGGCCGTCATCGGCATTGCGATAGACAACCGCTATGCGGGTGAAGTTGCGCTGCTCGGCGAAGTAACGCACCATAATATTGCCTTCTACCAGATAGTTAGGCTGATAGGGAAAGACATATTTCTTGGGCGGAACTGCCAAGCCAGTGGCGCCGGCAGCCGGATAGATAAACGGCACCCCGCGGTTATTCAGATAATCCATGACAGACAGTACACAGGGTGTTCCCAGACTGCCGACAATGGCGAATACTCCATCGCGCTCTACCAGGCGGCGGGTCAAAAAGTTGGTATTGGCAGGGTTGAACTGGTCATCCTGCAATACCAGCTTGATCTGACGCCCGTTTACGCCGCCATTCTTGTTG
This sequence comes from uncultured Spirochaeta sp., assembly GCA_964509515.1. Lineage (GTDB taxonomy): Bacteria > Spirochaetota > Spirochaetia > DSM-27196 > DSM-8902 > Spirochaeta_B. Next base: position 2,725 of record CAZDYA010000217.1, on the reverse strand, counting down.
ACCCAGTTAAAGTAGGCCTTAAGGCCTTCGGCAACCGGACCGCCGATAGTGGCTACCGGGCCAGACAGGGCCTGGGTTGATCCTATGACCACCTCGGTGTCGGTAACACCAGGTGAAGCCCCTTCTTGCTGGCCCTCCGCCATAACCGAGACGGCGGAAAACAGCAGCATCACCGCACACATGCATGCAATTATACGCGTGTTCATGATTCCTCCTTGTATTTTCCAAGACCCGCCCCGGTCTTGCACTAAAAAATATTTAGCGACTACTTGCTACTTGGCGACAGCTCTGGAGCCGTAGGTTACACCCCCGGTAATATCCAGCGTCGTTGCATCGATCGCGCCGTTTTCAGCGACAGCGATAATGGCATCCGCAATTTCCTGCGGCTCTATCAGACGGGCAATGTGCACATCCTTCAGAATCGCAGCCAGGGCGTCCTGATTCATCCCTTGCAGGATAGGCGTGTTAACATAGCCTGGTGCGATACCCACAACGCGGATGCCGCTGAGCTTCTTCATATGGAATTCGCCAGCCAGAATCTTGGGCCAAAGGGCTACGGCAGCTTTGGTGCTTGAATAGTTAAGCTGACCAACCTGACCAACCCGGTTAATCGAACTGATGGTGTACAGAACACCCTGCCAGTTATTATCAACCATGCGGCGAGCTGCTTCGCGCAGGGTCAAAAAACTGCCAACGATGTTGACATCCAGAACGGCGCGGAACTGATCCAGCGACATAACGCTCTTGACCTTGCCGGTTTCCTTGTCGGTATTGATCATCAGACCATCTTTTATGATTCCTGCCGAAGGAATCACATAATTGATGCTGCCGCCGAACTCAACGGCCTTGTCCATCAAAGCACTAACCTGCTCTTCGTTGGTAACGTCGGTTTTTAGACCAGCAGCCTTGCCGCCAGCCCTGGAAATTTCGCCAACTACCCGGTCAATGGCTGCGGCATCAACATCGCCAATCACGACCGCTGCACCATTGGCAGCAAAGGTCTTTGCTACTATTTCTCCGATTCCGCTCGCCCCGCCGGTGATTACCGCGGTGGTGTTTTTCCAGTCTACCTTGCTCATTTAGTTGCCTCCGTAAAGTTTGTGTCTTTTGTCCGCCAGAATTCGCGGATATTGGGCCAGAATAGATCGGCCCTTTCCATATAGGTCAGGTGACCGCATTCCGGCAGAACCATATACCTTGAACCGGGGTTCATGGTGTGAATTTTTTCCTGGTACCACAGGGGGATTGCCCTGTCCTGCCCACCCGCCATTATCAACAGCGGAACCTGCATATTGCCGTAGTAGTTCTCGGTTGAATCCACCGCCGCAAAGAAGGGATCCTGGGCCTTGGTCAGCTGGATCAGGCAATGCTTGCGGTCAGAATAGCGGCTAAGAAAGTTGGCGCGCATCTTTTCCATGGTTTCACCATAGATCTTTGACAAGAAAGCATCGCCAAAGATTTTCTCGTACAGATAGCGGGTATAGGTCGCAAAGACCTCGTCGGTGCTGGTGTAAAAGTGCAGCGACAGATCCTGATAATGCTGAAAACCAATCTCGCGGGTAAGCAAAATGCCCGACACAGTAGCGGTATGAACCCTGTCCGGAAAGGCGCGGGCAAACTCACCCGAAACAAAACCGCCGTAAGACACACCCATGGTATGAATCTTGTCCACGCCAACATGATCCATTATCTGAACCAGATATGACGCAAAACTTGAAATATAATATGGCTCGTCTTCGCAGGATGACTCCCTTTCATCGGTGCCCTGTCCGAAGTAATTGTACAAAAGTACATTGTACTCGGGATACACCTGCGGCAAAAACTGCATCCATGAACGGCAGTCCATTGCCAGCCCGTTCATCAGACACACCGTCTCTCTTCCGTTTGACGTGTCGCCATAATACTCGTAGTAGACCTTGCGGCTACCATTTTCCACCGGCAGATGACCACTGATGTCCGCAGTCAATTCAGCCTTTTTTTCGCTTTGTCCCATACTTTCCTCCTTTTAATATATAAGCGTATTAACACAGCCTCATTTGCCTGGCTTGTTCAAGCAATTCGGCCCGGTGGTCTGGGTGAGCGACGGCAATCAGCGCCTTGGTGCGCTCGCGCACGCTGCGCCCTCGCATGTGCGCGATGCCGTATTCGGTAACAATGTAGTCCAGGTCCTGCCGCGGCACAGTAACCGGCGAGCCAGTAGGCAGAACCGGGACAATCTTGGATTTTCCCTTGGCAGTCGAGCGGATAGAGATTATCCCTTTGCCGCCCAGCCCATTGATTTGGCTCTGTATGGCCCCGCGGTGGGTGTCCAGCTGCCCGCCAGTACCGCTGTAATGACGGGTGCCGATAGCCTCGGAACAAACCTGTCCAGTAAGATCGATCATCAGGGCAGTGTTGATGCTGACCATCTTGTGATTTTGACCAATGATGTTGGGATCATTGGTGTAGCTGCCGCGCATGATGTAAACCGACGGATTATCATTGATGAAATCGTAGAGGCGTTGGGTACCAAATGCAAAGGCTGCAACAAACTTGTCGGGAAACAGGGTTTTCTTGCGGTTGGTAATGACACCAGCCTCGTACAGCTCGAGCATCCCTTCGGTAAACATCTCGGTGTGAACGCCCAGGTCCTTCTTGTCTTTCAAAAAGCGAGAGACAGCATAAGGCACGCCGCCGATACCCATCTGTATTGTTGACTCGTCCTCGATCAGCTCGGCTACATAAC
>CAZDYA010000216.1:0-3174 GCA_964509515.1 uncultured Spirochaeta sp. | reverse complement strand
GGTGATGGTGCTGGTGATGACTTCGGCACTGGTGCACGCACAGCATACGGCTGGACCAGCCTGAACGCTATTACTGCTGGTTTGAAGATTGCTGCCAATCAGAACACCACTGTTAAGGTTGCCGGTACTTACAACCTGTACCTGGGTCTGCCTTCTGCTGCTGATCTGTACCTTGATGGTGCTGATGATGCTGCCAAGCTTGCTGTTGACAATGCTTATGCTCTTGATGTTGCCAGCAACTACAGTCCTTGGAAGATTAAGGTTTCTTACTCTTACAAGTACTAATCCTTTCGCCTGAAAAGGCAATGTGCTTCTTGCACGTGGATATGGCCACCCCTTACGGGGTGGCTTTTTTTGTGCTGCTTTCTTGTGTAAAACGCTTGCTGGGGTTATAATGCCTGATATGCGTATTCATACTGCGAAACAGCGGCGGCAAAGGGGTTCTACTGCTGTAGCCGGGCCTGATGGGGTGGAGAGCGCCGAGCTTGGCGAGGGGGCTGACGGCGCGGAACTTGGCGGGCAAGTTGCTGCCGAAGTTGCCGATGGCGCCGTGTCAAACAACGAGTTGGAGAGGTTACGGGCAGAGTTGGCCCAGAGCCGACGGGAGGCTTCTGATGCGCAGTCTCAGGTGGCCCAACTGCAGTCCCAATTAGAGGCCTTGCAGGTAGCCGCTCAGGCAAAACCCCAGGCTTCGGGTCGCCAAAACAGTGACGGTTACAGGCTTTTGGAGGCCTTTGTCAAGGTAACGCCTTACTTGCGGCGTTTTGTAGGCCGTGGTTTTGTTATTGCTGTCAGCCGAGAATTCGATTACCGCATTGATCCCGATATTGACCAGTTGAACGAAATCCAGCGCCTGGCACGTGAGCGCGATCCTGAATACCATGATTTTCGCGATACCTACCGCGAAGGCCATGGCATTCGCCTGATTCATACCCATACCAGCACCAAGCAGGAATTTTTTCAAACAACGCCTGATGGCCGCAAGATGAAGACCGATGACTACATGATGCCGGCTACCATGGAGAACGGTGGATTGGAAATTGCCAGCGACCATAAAACAGCCATGTACAAGGTTATCAAGACCGGCGAGCCCAGTGCTGTAGCTGTTCCCAGGCATGTGCTTGGAATCCCCTTGTACAGCCAGGCCTTTCCAGTATTTGATGACGAGGGTGTTTTGATTGGCGGTGTATCTTTTGCTGTCGAGATTGATGCCATTCTTGATATGGCACAGGAGTTGGGCCGTATCGAGGGTCGAGACGAAGATTCCAGGCTTAACGAGCTTGCGGATGTACTGCGAAATGAGCTTGAATCCGCCGGGGTCGCGGCCATGGATGTTAAGCAAGAGTCAGTTCTATCCCAGCGCACTGCTCAAAAAATCCGTGATAAAGGGATTGAGGTTATCGATATTGCCGAACAGTTGAATGTTTTGGCGATCAACACGGCGATCGAGGCCAGCAAGGTTGGTGAATCCGGTCGCGGTGTTGGGGTTATTGCCGGCAAGATGAAAGAGATATCCAGTTTTACCCAGGCGGCTCTCAAGGAAATTCACGAGGAAAGTACAGTGCTTGATAACGCTGCCAAAAAGGTGATTGAGCGTGCGGAGGGCCTGGTCGCCGGTTCCGGCAATCTTAAGCAGGAGCTTAGTGTGCTATCAGAGGTATCCGGCAAAATCACAACTCAGAAGGATGAGCTGGCCACGCTTGTGCGTTCATCAATCGAGAACCTTACGGCCAGCAAGGAAGACTTGAGTGCTGTTTATTCCTTGTTAGACAAGTGATAGATAATGGAGAATTTGGGCGAATGTAGTCTTACTTTTTGCTTGACTTATGCTCAAAATATGATAGGCTTTTGACAAAGTTGTGTCGGCATGACGGCCAGCTATTGAAGCAATAAGGAGTTTTGCAGATATGAGTAATGTTTCTATTATTGGTGCTTATAACACCAAATTCGGGGTTTTTTCCAAGAAGGATAGGGAGACCAAAGAGGTCACCGATCTTAAATCATATTACGAGCTGTTGAATGAGGCTGCTCTGGGCGCCATGGAGAATGCAGGTGTTACTGCAGAAGAAGTTGATGCAGTCTGGATTGGTAGCTGCTCACCTTCCATGTTTGTTAATCAGGAGCATATTGGGCCGTTGGCTCTCGAAGCTGCACCGGAGGGTCTGCGCTTCAAGCCGGCTACCCGCACCGAGGGCGCTTGTGCTTCCAGTTCTTTGGCGATTTATGATGCGCTTTACAGCATCGAAGCCGGTCGTAACAAGACCGTTCTGGTTATTGGTGTCGAAAAAATGTCACTGTTAAGCACCAAGGGTGTTACCCATGCATTGGGTTGCTCAAGTTATGCGCCGGAAGAAGGCAGTCAGGGCATGACCTTTCCTGGTCTGTTTGCAGAGTACGCCAAGGGCTATGCCAAGCAGTACAATCTTTCAGATGATGAGTTGGCCAAGCAGTTGGCTACTGTTGCAGCCTTGATGTACAAGAACGGTGTTGAAAACCCTCTCGCACAAATGGGCAAGGGCGGTCCTTCTGACAAGCTGGGACTTTTTACTGCTGATGCAATCCTGGGTCTTGGCGATGACAAGAACATGATGGTTGCACCGCCGCTGCGTTTGCATGACTGCAGTTTGGTATCTGATGGTGCGGCTGCTGTTGTTTTGGCTGCTCCTGAAGTGGCTGCCAAGAAGGGCGACAAGGCCGTTCGCATTGCTGGTATCGGACATACAACTGAGCGCATGCCTATCAGTGTTCGCCCTAACATGTATGAGCACATGGCAGGTAAGGTTGCTGTTCAAAAAGCCTACGAAGAAGCTGGAATCACTGTTGATGACATTGATTTTGCCGAGGTTCATGACTGCTTTACCATCAACCAGATTATTGCCACCGAAACACTTGGACTGAGTAAGGACGGCGAAGCTGGTAAGGATTACATTGCTGGTCGCTTTGGTTCAGATGACCCCAAGGTTTCTGTTAACCTGTCTGGCGGTCTCAAGGCCAAGGGACATCCGGTAGGTGCTACCGGTGTTTCCATGCACGCTCTGAGCTACTTCCAGCTGATTGGGCAGCCAATTGGTGTAACCCGTCCGAACAAGCCGAAGGTCGGGGTTGTGTTTAATGTTGGTGGCTCTGCCGTAACCAACTGTGTAACTGTACTTAAGAAAGACTAAGGGGGAATTG